>JALHPX010000206.1:0-1707 GCA_022842225.1 bacterium | reverse complement strand
TTTTTAGCCACTTCGTAGCGGCTTGCATCTTTGGTCTTCTGACCTTCCGCATGGTACTGAAACGCGTACTTGCGAGTTAATTCTTCAAAGCCATTCTCCGCTTCCATTACGACTTTTGGCGTCGAGGCGTGGAGCTCGTACCAAGTCGAATTCTTCATATAGAGCGGTAGGCGAGTAAACAGTCGCCCAAGCGCATCTTGCTCGCGATTACTGAGCTTTAAGCACTCGATCACGTTGATGTCGTAATTGGGATTTTTAGGATCCGTTTGGTTTTGGCCCAGTAGGTGTTCGTAGAAAGTAATTGCTTGCGGGTAGCTGGCTTGCTCAAAATAGAGGGCTGCCAGCGTTTCCACCCCGTTACGATAATAGGGCGAGCCCTGAGATTTGAAATACTCAATCGCTTCGCCAACCATTTTCTTGTCGGCCATCGGCAGCGTGATATCGCGCAAGGTTTCACCGCGGAGGCGAATCGCCCCGGCGTTGCCCTCATGGGCTAAAGCAATCACGTTCTTGAAGTACTTCAGAGCGGCATCGACTTGTTGCTGGTTGTAGCTGCACCAAGCCTTTTTATACAAAGCGTAGGGCACGAGCATCTTGGCTTTACGAGCCAGAACTTGGTCATAAAACGTCTCTGCTTTTTTGAATTCGTTGTTATCAAAATGGAAATCGCCCAACTGCATCAGGGCATCGGGAACGTACTTAGAGCGGGGAGCACTGCTCACCAGCATTTCTAAGAAACCCATTCCTTCTTTTTGTTTTCCTTGATCCATCGAAGAGATGGCGAGGAAATAATACATTTCGTCGCGGCGCTCATGCTTCGGTGCAACTTTTACGAGGGTTTTGTAGATCTCACGCGCTTTGTTTAGCGAACTCAATGCTTCGCTTCGATCAAATACTGGTTTTTTCTTCGTCTTCTTTTCTTCAAAAGCCCGTTCGTCTTTCTCGTAAACCAGCTGCGCCTTGGAGAGATTGGCGTAGTAGTCCTCCATATAGAGCGATCCTAATCGCAATTGGAGTTCGGCGGCTTGAGGGCTGCCGGCGCGAGCTTCGCGGATAAACTTTTTGATGTCTTCAATCAGAGCACGGCGCTTTTGGCCGAGAACGTCGGTACGCTCTAAGGTGAGTTCTTCATTGGATTCCTCAGAGAAAGCGGCAGGGCGCTCAATCTTGGTTTTTTTACGGATCTTGATCCGCTCACGGACTTTATCCGAAGCGACGGCTAGGGTGCCGCCGGTGAAAGAAACCAGGAGTAAGAGATATGCGAATGTACGTCCCAATGAACTACAGGTGTGCTCACTTTTGCCGTCAATCCGCATATCTCCCCCTCGATTCTGGTTTGGAGGCGGCCCTTTACTTAGGCCACCTTCAGTGCGGATTCAACGCGGGCTTCCAAAACAAAGCTTTCGATCGTTTCCTTGGCCGCACTGTCTAGTCCTATAAATTGTACCGCTAAACCGCGTCTTCCCCCACGTTCAACTCGCACAACTGTGCCGTGCGCTTGAATTGGGACCGTGAGTTGGTCGCTTTTTAAGACCAATTTCACTTCGCGGCCCGATGGAATGTTAATGAGCTGCTCAATGAACATTCCACCAGCTGAAAGATTATTCACGGGAGCAATAAATAGATGCTCGTCGTCATGGATCAGCACTTGTCCATGTAATGCAGCGCGCGGATACATCTGCTGCGCGCCGAATTTTGGTTTTGGAC
>JALHPX010000205.1 GCA_022842225.1 bacterium | reverse complement strand
ATTTAATCGAAGAATCGCGCGGCGTTCCCAAACTCGTAGGAGACTTGGTGTTCTCCTATTTTGAAGGCGCAGACCCGGACAATACTTTACTGCAAGCAGTCGGCTGCTCTTTCCGCCTCGATCAGGTGAATCGCACCGTGAATGAGCGCCTACCCGTGGCGCTGCAAATCAAACGCTACATTTTGATTTCGTTCGGACCGGCTGTCGTCGGTAATATTGGTGGCACTGATGGCGCCTGGGACATCACTGTCCTGGGCACACCCGCTAACGTGCTGAGTCGTTTAGATCTAGTGACCAAGCAAGTGGAGTTCGCACAAGCTGTCGGAGAAGACCGCATCGTGTTGACTCGCGAAGCAGCCGAAATGCTCAAACGCAAAGTTCCGGAGCTCAATCTAATTCATCTGGATTTAAGAAAGCTAAATCTCGCAGTGCGCGACTTTGAAGAATTGGAACACGTCTATATCTTGCCGGCCTCGGAGTCTAACCGAGAATCCATCAAGAAGAACCTCCAAAGTCCCGATAACCTTACACGAAACCCCAAAGTGGCATAATGGAAGCAAAACGATTCAGCACAGCCTCCGTAGCAGTGAGCGAAGAAATCCACGGCGACGTCACGCCGGGACAGTTCTACGACGACACAACGGTATCAGCCGAAATAACTTTCCAGTCCAAGCCGGACACGGTGATTCGTCTGCATCCCTGGCGGATCAGTCCATTTGGAATGGAGTTCGTGATTGATAAAAACTCTTATCCGTTTGTTGCCAGCTTCTCTGGTGGCGATCGACTCAATGCCAAGCTTTACATCGGCAAGCAGGAGTCGAACTTCTTCGGCCTCACCGTGGTAGCCACGAAGATTGACGGCGATCGGTTAGCGTTTGGTGTGCGCTGGTTTGATGACACGTCCTCTCCCAAGGAAGCAAAAATCGCGACAGAAGAGCGTCGTAAATCACGTCGCTGGCTGTGCGGAGATGAATTTCTACCCATCGGCATTTGCCAGAGCCCCATCCGCTTTAACGACTTTATTCACTTCAAGATTCTCGACTTGTCGACGAGTGGTTTGATGTTGGTAACAAGCCTACGCAATCGCTACTTGGTTCCTGGACTCACGCTCGATACTCAAATTACTTTTCCGATGTTCGCCCAAGTCCGTGCCCAAATTGAAATCAAAAACACGCGCGTGATTGATCGCAATGGCAAATCCCATCTAGGCATCGGCGCTGAGTTGAAGAATCCATCCAAAATGGTCCTCAACGCCATTGGCCAATACATTTTTCAATTCGGTCCGCCCAACTCGATTGCTGAACTGAAGAAGCATGGGCTCAATGTACCTAAAGCCTCCCAGGGCGTGGAATATTCCTACGCTCGATCCATTGAGGAATATCAGAATGTTTTAGAGCTTCGTCGGACCGCCTATCTACGAGCCCAAAAAATTGCCGCCGATGTGAAACCTGAGAATCTCAGCGACGCGCTAGATTCCAAGTCACGTATTATCGTCGCTAAGTACCGTCAAGAAGTCGTTGCCAGTACGCGGCTGGTTTTCCACGGGCCCGAAGATTCCTTTGAAGTGGAAAAACATACAACTTTGCCTGCAAACTTCCCCTCCAAGTACGACAGCGTGGAAGCAAGCCGTCTGTGCATCCACCCAGACTTCCAAAAAGGCGACATTTTCCTAGGCCTCTTCAAACAATTGGGAATTACAGCTGCCCAGGCACGCAAACGCTACATCGTGAGTTTTGCTTCGGATGAGATGTTGCCGTTCTATATCAAGGCGGGCGCCACCAAGACTTCGACTAACTTCAAACACAGTGGACTCAATGGCTTGCGCCACCATGTCATCGTTTGGGATATCGCGCAGGCGATATCGGGAAGCGGTGTGAATCCGTTTGTGTGGGACTTTATCTACTCGGATTTGAAGGAATACCTAGAGAGCACCGGGATTGTAGAATTCACGCCCATGATGAATCTCCGCGCCAACCTCTACAAGTCGCTCAGGCCGATCGCAAAGGTGATGCAGTTCTTCAAGCAAGATCGCCGTAGGGATCCTTCTAGAACCAAGGGGTAAAGCGACCGACGCGCCGTTGGTAATTCTCATACGCCGCCCCAAATGTGGCGGTTCTTAATCGTTGTTCCTCAAAACGCGCGGCACCGGTGTAAACCAAGATCATCAACACCACGATGGGGATGGCATACAGGCTCTCTGACGCCAAGGCTCCTCCCAAGTAACTCAATAAATAGCTGGTATAAAACGGATGCCGCGTCCAGCGGTAAGGGCCGCCCTCCATCATTTCCGACGGAGTGCTAGTGCTGTAGGCCAGGAAGAATCGATTTTTACCGACGGAACGCAGCGCCCAGCCATAAAGCACCAAGTAAGCGATGAGACACCCCGTGGCCGCCAATTGAAACGAAAGCGTTGCAGTGGTGCTGGTACCAATAAATGCCGCCAGTGCCAACACAGCGATGGGAGCCAGGAACTTAATTAACGCAAAGCGCTGCGGTTGTTTCTCGCCTTGGTCTTTGCGGAAAAACTTCTGCACCGCCCAAACTTGCCAGACAAACCCAAGGATCAATAACGCGAGATTGAGATATTTCAGGAGTTCCATACAACGAGAATAACAAAAATCCTTCAAGAGTATCTAGCATTTAACCGATTTAACTAGGGATGCACCTTATGAAAAAACTAACTCTCGCACTCTTGGCCTTAACCCTGACCGCTAATGCTGGGACAATCAAAAGTCCTGCTAATAAGCCAGTCAACATCACTCCAGGTCCTGCGTTTGTAGCCAAAGCAGACCAATGGAATAAGTTTGAAAGTTCCGAGCTGCTTGGACAGCCAGTTACTTTTTGGGAGTACAAGAGCAACCCGCTCCTAAAAATCATCCACTACAAGACCTGGCAGAATTTAGAAAAAGGCGACGATTGGGCGGGAGTCTTGAAAAAGAACTGCTCATTGCTGCTCCCACAACTATCGGCGGCTCTAGCCACTAACATTGCTCCCGCTAAAGACGCCAAGATTGGCAGCCTACCAGCCTGCATGATGCGTATTCCTGGATTCGATAAAACCATCAGCGACCATTACATTTTTGTTTGGCGATCTGCCGACGAGAAAGACAAGGGTGTTTACCAAGGGCACACCGTAACGGTCACCTACCCTCCCAATTTTCTCGCGCAAGGACATGAGGCTGTAGAAGGCTTTCTCAAAACTCTGGTCGTGCCAGAAGGGGCGAAATGAGGTGGAGCCAAGCCATTTTGCTTTCTTGGTTCGTCGGCGCTTCCGCTTGGAGCGCGCAGGAATGTCCATTTCTTGGCAGCGCTGGCAATGAAGATGTTTTAGCAAGAGCCAAGTCACAGCTTGAAGCACTCGAGCAAGCTTGCGTGCCCGCCGACAACAGCGAACTAAAAAAGCAATTGGAGACCTTGGGATCGACAGTCCAAGGGCTTCAGGAAAAACTCTCTACCGATATTGCCATCCCGAGCGATCAAGTAGGTGAGTGGGCCGGGTTGCCCATTACTTGCAGCAACTATAGCGCCGCTATCACCAACCAACGTACAGACGCTTTACTCCGAATCGAAAATCAAATGAATCCGCCCTTGGATTCTTCCTATGCGTCTTGCTTTGACGCCGCCAAACCAGCGGAAGCTCAGGGCAAATGCGTCCATTCACTCGCGAGTGATCGATTACAAGCAGCTCTTCGTCACTGTAACGCCAAGCGCTCGCAGACTCAAAGCGAGCAAATGGCGAAAGTGTTTGCCGAGAGTTACCACTCCGTCGATGCGAGTTTGGGACAAGTTTTTCAGAATCTGCCTGCGGACTGCACCGCATTTGCAACCAAGGGCTCCGCAATCACCAATTCTGCCATTCAGTTAACGACGAGTCTGGCCGCTTCGTTTGCGATTGTGCAGCCCATTCCGGCCGCTGCCGGTATGGGAGTTATTTTGGGCGCCAATCTTTTGAAGCAGGCTTCTAATCAATTGTTTTCGCCTAAGAGCAAAGAATACGCGCAGTTCAAAAGCGAATTACTCTTCCCTGCCCGCGCCTGCCTGTTGATGGACCTGCAGAACAAGGAAGTTGATTGCAATCGCTTACTATCGCCACGCAACGAAGTGGCTACTAAACCGACCAACCTCACTCCAGCCGACAAAGATCTTTTGGGAGACGGCACAAAACCAGGCGCCATGCAGGACTTGCTCAATGCGATGAAAGCCACCGATGCCACAGGCAGTGCAAAACCTGAAGGGCCTGCACGTCCTTTTTTGCCCGCACTCGACGAGATGGACCGTCTGCTCGGTAAAGTGATTGCAAATCCAATGCACACAGAAAACGACAGACTCCCTCGCGTTACGGTCTACGCCTACTTGCGAATGGTTTCTCATGACTTAAAAGCGCTGGCAGCGAACCCCAAAAAAATCCGCGGGCAGCAAGAGCGCGAAGCCATTGGCACGATGGCAGATCGACTCGACCACTACTTAGATTCTTTTGCGGCCTACAAACAAGCCGGCAGAACCGGCAACGCCGAAGCAAAAACCAACGCCAAAGAAAATCTCATGGGCAGTCTGCGACAACTCATGACGCCCGTTTGGAACGAAGAACTCTATGCCCAACACCCCGCGGGTGGTTTACGCGAAGCCTTAGATCGCCACTTGGAAAACTACTTCCTACCCTCTTCGGGTCTCAACCAGCTTCGCCAGTATGAATTTGCCCAGGCACTTTTAAAGCCCGTGGATTCGCTCAAGACTCAGTCGGATCCACAAGTTTCTGCCTCTTACGCCATGGCTCGCAGCGCGTTTGTCCCGATGTTGGCGGCACAAATGAAGACGCTGAGTAAAAAGCTGCGCGAGAAGACGGCGAGTTACGGCAATCCGCAGGTGTTCGATTCGAGCGACCCAACTGCGGCCAATATGTTGTCCCGCGATTTCGATCAGCTGGCCAAGCCATTACTGAGAATCTGCGCGCTTCTGGGAGCAAGTTTCTACTTTAATAAGAGCGTTCACGACGTGGCGGATTCGAGTTCCGCCAAGACCTACCGCGAATCGTGCGGAGTCTTTTCGTGCGCTGGCGCTGGGCTGCCGCTTTTTGAAGCGCCTCAATCGACCAGTGCAGTGCAAGATCTGCACGTACAGCAATGTAAAAATTCCTATGACTACCAATCAAAATGGGAACCCGAATTTGCGCGCCGCTTTACGGACTTAGAAACACCCGGCGCCTTGTGTGAAGGCGGCGCGACGCCGCCCGGCAAACCGACATTTTTTCAAGGGGTCTTCCGGAAAGGCAACACCAGTAAGGAAAAGCCGGGGAAGGCACACGTAAGGTAACGCTTTAGACTTGGTGCATCGAGGTACCAAGGACGGTTGTATACAAAGGATCAGGGATGAGTTTCCCCTCGATAGGTCATGTATTTCAATGATCGTACAATGAAAGTGAGGACACAGTTTCTCGTTCTCACAATCATGTAAAAACTATCCCCGACCTTTCATTGCACAGCTCGAACTACATAATTTTTCAGCACCTGGATCGGCAACGTCGGCCCCCTAGAAAAGCAAGACCATAAAGCATCTCAAACTGTTAAAAAATCGCGCCAGACATCCTCAGTCTAGGCGCCGATGGAGGCGTATGACTGTAAAATTCGGGCTGAATAAACTTTTCTCAACCTCTCTCCTCGTCTGCTCTTTTGCCGCTGCATGGGTCTGTCCAGCATATGCCGGAAAAATTGTACCGACGCTCATCAACGGCAAACCCGTTGCCGCCGGAACTTGGGAAGAAGTCGTCTACATTAGTTCCTCGGGTGGAAGTTGCACCGCTACCATCGTCGGACCGCGCGTGATTATCACCGCCGCTCACTGCGCCAGTAACAATAGCAACGTCACCTTCAATCACGGCGGAAAAAAGTACACCGCCAAGATCACTCGCAGCTCGCTCTACCCCGGCAAAGATCACGATGTGAGTCTGGGATTGATCTCCGAAGATATTGCCGGCGCGAAGCCAAAAACAATTGGCGGTA
>JALHPX010000204.1 GCA_022842225.1 bacterium | reverse complement strand
AAAATGCATCGTGCCCTGCGCCTGATCGAGTTGGTGCAGATAATAGGGAGTCACTGCCATCTCAAATAGCCGCTCACTTAAACCGCGCAAAGTTTCCACGTCGTCATTTACGCCTTTTAACAGCACGGATTGATTGAGCAATAGTTGGACGCTGTTTCTTAAATCCGTGCAGGCTTGTGCCGCCCTCTCGGTGGCCTCTTTGGGGTGGTTGAAATGGGTAACGACGACAATAGGCAAGGGCGAACGCTTGAGCACTTCCACCAATCCCTGGTCCACACGTGCGGGCATGGTGACAGGCGCGCGGGTATGAATGCGGACACGGCGCAAATGGGCAATTTTACCCAGGCGCTCTAACGTCGCCCCAAGTGCAGCATCCGTTACCATGAGCGGATCGCCGCCGGAGAGAATGACTTCCTCGATCGAGGGAGTGTTCTGCAAATAGCCAAAAGCTTCTTCCAAACCACCCGCAAAAAAATCCTCGCTGTTTTCATTCAATAAGCTTTTGCGAAAACAATAGCGGCAATACATCGGGCAATTCACCGTCAGGTGCAAAAGTGCGCGTCCCTGATACCGATGCGTGAGTCGGTTGGCCGGTCTGTGAATGAAATCACCAAGCGGATCATTCGACGCCCGATCATCCGCCAAGAGTTCCTCGAGCCGCGGAACGGCCTGCAGTCGAATAGGGCAAGCGGGGTTTTCCCGGTCGATAAGGCCTGCGTAATAAAGGGGAATAAATACCGAGTATTTCTGGGCGACTTTCTCCCACTCCGCCGGTCGTGCCTCCAACACGGCAATGGAAACGAGTCCGTGCTCCGCCAGTTGCCGCGGCGTGCGAATGGCCAAGCGAAACTGCTCCTTCCAACCTAAATTGGGGAGTGGGGACTGAGAGTGGGAGGGGGCTTCGGCCTGCATCTGGCCTGAGCCATATCAGGCACCTGGCCCAATTTCAAACAGAGGGCATGCGTGACTTGACGCGTTAAATTCGGGGTTTGAGCAATTGTCAGGGCTAGGTTATTTTGGCCAAGGAATTGGGTATTGGGGGTTCAAATGGGTCCAGTCAGTCAATCTCCGAAGGCGGAGGCCGCGAAGACCGTTGGGTCAGCGGTAAATCAAAAGCAGCCATATAAATATTCCTATAATCCGGACTTCGTAGAGCCCGATTGGAAGCGTTTGCCTGGTTACGCAAATGTTTCGCAAAAGGATTGGGAAGATGCCATGTGGCAGCGCCGCAATTCCGTAAAGGATTTGGCGGGGCTCAAGGCGGTGTTTGGCAGTTATCTTACCGATGCCGTGGCATTGGATATTCTGCGTGATCAAAAGGACCGCGCTACGATGTCGATGTTGGTCCCGCCCCAGATGATCAACACGATGAACGAAAAGGATCTCGCGAACGATCCTATTCGTCGGTACATGGTGCCAATGTTTTCGGATCGCGATCCGGTTTGGCCAAGTCACCCACATTCTGCGCGGGACAGTCTGCATGAAGCGGATATGTGGGTTGCGGAAGGTCTGACTCACCGTTATCCCACAAAAGTTTTGGCGGAATTACTCTCCACTTGCCCACAATATTGCGGACATTGCACCCGCATGGATTTGGTCGGACAAAGCGTTCCGCAAGTGACTAAGCGAAAGTTTGAAGCGCAGCAGCCCGAGCGTCATGCAAAAATTTTAGAGTATCTTAAGACGACGCGGTCGGTGCGAGATATCGTCGTATCGGGCGGCGATATTGCCAACGTTCCGCCGCAGGTTTTGGAGAGTTTTATTCTCCAAGTCCTGGACATCGACAATATCCGCGATATCCGCCTAGCGAGTAAGGGCATGGCGGGATTGCCGCAGCACTTTCTCGCCGACAAGACGATGGAAGCCTTTGATCGCATGGCAAAGAAAGCCGTGCAACGCGGAGTGAATCTGGCGCTGCACACGCACATTAACCATGCACAATCTGTGACGCCGCTTGTGGCCAAGGCAGCACGCAAACTCTTAGATATGGGCTTTCGCGATGTGCGTAATCAGGGCGTGTTGATGCGAAATATCAACAACTCCGCGCAGGCGTTGCTCGACTTGTGCTTCCGCATGCAGGACCACGGCAATATCCTGCCGTACTATTTTTACATGTGTGACATGATTCCGAATTCGGAACACTGGCGCATCTCGGTGGCAGAAGCCCAAGAGCTCCAGCACGACATCATGGGGTACCTGCCCGGCTTTGCAACGCCCCGGATCGTCTGCGACGTGCCTTTCGTCGGTAAACGCTGGGTGCATCAGTTGCACTCTTACGACAAAGTGAAGGGCATTTCGTATTGGACTAAGAACTACCGCACGTCGATTGAATTGGATTCGGCAGACGCTTTGAGCCGCCTGTACGAGTACTACGATCCCATCGATACGCTGCCGCCGGAAGGTCAAGACTTCTGGAAACGCGAAGCCGTTAAGGCGCAGCACCGCGCTTCGTAAAATTCTTTGAAAGAAAAAAAGGAAAGGGCCGGAAGCAAAACTTCCGGCCTTTTCTAACAGTCGCTTAATTACTCAGCTTCGCAGGTATCACAGCTTTCGCAGTCAGCGTTTTTGTCGTCGTCATTGCAACTGCATCCACCTTTGCAGCCGCCTTTTTTCGCAGCTTTCTTCTTCGCAAGCATACCTTGGTACGCGATTGTCATGTCTTTAGAGACGTGAGAACCCAGTTTGTAGATCTTGCCTTCGTGGAAGGTGACGGTTTCTTCGTAGGTGTTGCCGTCTTCTTCGCCTTGATGGTGGCACTGCTTAATGCCGCAGTAGCCAGAGCCGATTTTCACGCCTTTTTTCTGAATTTCGAAGAATCCATTTTTACCGTTCTTAACGGTAATCTCGTCTTCCATTTTCTTTTCGGTTTTATCCGGCATGTGGACGACGACAGATTCTTTAATGGTCATGCCATCTTTTTCAGTCTTGATGGTCGACTTCATTTCGTATTTGCCTTTTGTGCCATCTGCGGATTTCCACCAACCACCGCCAGTGTAGTCGCCGTCAAACGAAACGGCTTTGTGGCCTTTTCCGTGATGGTGGCCTTTGCCGTGGCGGCCTTTGCCGTGGTCGTGATCCAGGTTGTAACCAAATGCGGAACCCGCAACCAGTAATGCAGTTAATAATCCTACGCGTAATGACATACTCTTCTCCTTCAAAGGCAGGCGACAAACGCGCTGCCTCGTTTTTGGAACTACTACTTGTTATTGGTACTGCTTTAGGTACTGCGGAAAAAATTGTGCTCTAACAAATCCGAAGAAGCAAACGCTGGGTGTTACTGATCCAAAAGGTGTCAGTCTCCCCGGGGGCCCCCAAAGTAGCGGTCATAACAAGAACCAGGCACCGAGCATGGGTAGGTTGATCTCAGTGCCTGGCTCCGTTGACAACAAGGTCTATCTTTTAGCTAAAGTGAAAGAGAAAGCTCCAGTCCGTGGTTTGGTTTTATCCTTTTTGTCCTCGACAAAAGTCACCTTTAAATCTGAGGGAACGCGTTCCCAATTATTTAGGTCTTTCACCAAATCTTTAGTGACTGCATCGCTGTAAGAGTCTTCATGAAAATACAGTTGTGTCGTCAACGACTGAAATCCGCGGGCAGTGATCTTCACGTGAATATGCGGTGGACGAAATTGCCGCGGCCCACTGGGGGTCTTGCCCGTCAGTTTGGGATCGAGCGGGTAGTGACCCGGCACGATAGTGCGGAACAAGTACGCGCCGTCTTTCTTCGTCGTCATACGACCCCAGTGCTGGAAGTTTGGATCCTTCGGCAACGGGTTCGAATCTTCCGAGTGATCGTACTTACCGTGTGCATTGGCTTGCCAGATTTCCACTAGCGCTCCGGAAATAGGTGAGCAGCTGGCATCTTGGATTATGCCGCTCAGTTCGATGATGGTTCCCTCGGCGTCATTCCCCTTAGGATCTAACCGGGTCAAATCTTGATCGCGGTTTAAATCCGATTCCGGATAGTAGGGGCCTTCAGTTTGCGCGCGGGTGCGGATGCAAATGGCAGCTTGGGCGATGGCACCGCCCCCGGCACCAATAGCGACAATAGATTTTTTCAAAAACTCTCTGCGATCAATAGGATTACTCATGCTGTCCTCCGTAAAAACTTTTTCAGAATAACGTCATGAGTAAACTCTGACAGCGCGCGCGAGGAGGCGCCAATCAATGCACGCTATGCCAGTGATAGTTGGAATTAATCGAGAGGAAGACCCGTTGGCGGATCGGAACGCGGCGTCGAAGCGGCTTGCCATGCGATGCCGCGATCTAAGAAGTCAGAAATCTCGCGATTGGAATGACCGAGCGCCGTTAAGATGGCAAATGTGTCTTGTCCCAGTTCAGGAGACTCCAGTAACCCGTCTTGCGGCGCAAAGCCCGCCCACGCAAAAGGATCATTCTGTAGCTGTTGTGAGGCTAAGGAACTTGCCAAGTGCTCTTCCCATGAAATGACTTTGAACAAGCACACGTCGTGATTTGCAAAACGTGTTTCCCAAGCCGACGATGGTTCTGAGGCAAAGTGCGTCACGAGTTCGTCGGAAAGAGCGGGATCATGCTGACGCTCCATCCAATCGTTGCGGCCCATGCCGTCACAAAAAATCGCCCAGTGCTTAGGTTGAATTGCGTTCAGGGAAACCCATGCGCCATCCTGACACTGATAGTAACGCGAGTGCGGTTGCTTGCCGTCGGTCCAGCGCCGTAAACCCGAATTTGCCGGCAACCTGTTTTGCTCGTTGTGAAATGTTTCATACGCGCGCGGCAAGAAAGCCGTGCGAAACGATTCTTCCATCGACGTTACTAAGTGCATTCCTCGGCGATCGGGATTGGCCAATTGAAGAGCGAGCTTCAAGGCACACCCCATGGCGCCACCGAGCATATCGCCAAACAACGTACTGTAATTAGGAGCGCCATTTTCTAAAAACCATTCGCCCACCCCGGACGCCGCTACGAAATTCAGATCGTGCCCGGCTTTCTTGGAATTCTTACCCGAAAATCCGCGCATCGAGACGTACACCATTTCCGGATTTTCCATGGCCAAGTCGCCATACCCCAGGCCTAAGGCGTCCAGCACACCCTCGCGGTAGTTCTCGATGAGGACATCCGCTTCGCGGGCCAATGCGCGCAAAATGCCGGCGGTTTCCGCGCTGCGCATATTCAGAGCGATGGACCGCTTGCCCTGGTTGAGCAGCTTAAAAATGGAAGTGTCGGGGACTGTCCGGGTGGCGTCCCCATCTGGTAGGGGCTCCACTTTCACAACATCCGCTCCATACTGGGCCAGGAGCCGGCTCACAAATGGGCCGGGCACCATCACCGTCAGGTCGAGCACTCGTAAGTGCTGTAGCGGCCGGCTCGGTTCATCGTTCCAAAGGGATTGCGTCATGCGGATATTCTACCGTCTAATGTCAGACCTTCATAACTTGGCGTGAAATTCCCTTTACTTGCTTGAGTATAACGCTCGGTTCCGCTACAAACAGGGCTCGATGAAAAAAGGTAAGGTGCTCGTTTCTCTTTCTCTCGTGCTGGCAGCGCTCTTCGGCGGCTGTGCGCAAACTGAGATCGTGGAGTCTCCAAAAACGGCTTACGTGGCCGATGCGGGCACGCCAAAAGATCCGCTGCTCATTTGGACCAGTCGATCGGTGGACCAACCTTACGATTACCTCGGACAGATCAAGGCAAGAAGCTGGACTTACGATGGGGCCTTGGAGCGCTTAAAAGATGCCGGAAGGCAAATGCGCGCAGATGCCATCATCGATATCCACTTCGAGCGCTTGGGCTTTTTTAAAACCATGCATGCATTCGCGATTAAGTTTAAAGAATGAGTAATACCAAGGTTCGAAAAATAGCGTTGTTAACGGGTGGGGGCGATTGCCCCGGTTTGAACGCGGCTATCCGCTCGGTGGTTCAGACCAGTATTTTAGAATACGGCATCCAAGTTATGGGAGTGCCAGACGGCTTTAAGGGGTTGCTCGAAAACAAATTCGTGCCCCTCGATCTGGACAACA
>JALHPX010000203.1:1330-6002 GCA_022842225.1 bacterium | reverse complement strand
TTGGTGAAGTCCCGTCCTGGCGAGTCGACTCCATGCCTTACGGCGGAGTAAAAGACAGCGGCCTCGGACGAGAGGGCGTGCGCTACGCAATGGAAGACATGACCGAACCCCGTCTGCTAATAATCCGCACTCCTTAACCGCCGCGCGAACGAAGCGATGCTTCTGCATAGAACAGTCGGAAGCTTTTGCAATCGTTGGTGGAAAACGCTCCGCCGCCGCTAATTGTGCCCGCAACTCCAAACTTCCCTCATTTATCCTCTATTGCCTCTCCGTACCTTGGATGAAGTGCTTTTAACCAGGGAGGGTTAGATGAAGGCAATGGATGCAAACAGTCTCTATGTTCGGATGGTGATCCTAACGATCGGACTCATGGCGTTTCTCGCCATCGAGCTTTCAGCCAAAACAGTACAACCTACTTTGATTGGCGGAAGTGCCGCCAAGATCGCCGATTGGCCGGCAAGCGTCTACGCCTCAATGTCGGGCTCGCGTTGTTCTGCCACGGTGGTTGGACCTCGCGTGTTAGCCATTGCGGCTCACTGTGTTTCGAATGGGGGAACGGCAAGTTTTAGTGTCGGTCCAAACCGATACAGTTCCAGATGCACGCACTCGCAGTACTACCGCGGTAATTCGACTGCGGATTATGCGTTGTGTCTAGTCGATAAAGTCGTCTCGGGCATTCCTTATGAGATGCTCAATACTGAACCTGCTCGTTTTAAAGTCGGCGAGAGCCTGACTCTGACGGGCTATGGATGTATCCGCGCCGGTGGCGGTGGGGGCAACGATGGTACTTACCGAGTGGGGCAGAGCCGAATTGTTCGAGTCCCATCAGGTAATAACAACGATATCGTCACCAGCCGTGGTGCTGCTCTTTGCTTTGGCGATTCGGGTGGCCCAGCGTTCTACGTCGATGCTGCAACCAAAGCGCGTTATGTCGTATCGGTGAATTCGCGCGGGGATATTCGCACTACAAGTTATCTATCGTCGTGGTCTACCCCGATGGGCAAGGCCATGGTGGATAGATGGTACCAGGCAAATGGTCAGAAGATCTGCGGTGTGCATGCAGGTGTTGAGGGTTGCCGCGGCGGCGGAAGCGTGACGCCTAATACCTTTGATATCGACCATGATTTGGCATCTCTGACTGCGAAAATGAAGCCTGGCTTCGAGAACCGCCTGGATGAAGTGCGCCAAGCGGTCGAACAAGCCTTAGAAGACCTTTACTGAGTGAAGGGTTTTCGTTGAAGATAAGGCATGAATAAAAGCGGCAGAAAGGCCCTCTGGGCGGTAGACGTATTTGCAAAAAAACCTAAGTCCCAGATCCATGTAGTACAGGGTCTGGAGAAACTGGTGCGCGGAACGGACATTGCGATAGAGCCCGTGAGCGTTTTAAGCCCGGATCAGCTTCGCATTCCCGCGAAAGCTTTTGCCGGACATCATAAGGAATACCGTCTCGAGGCGGAGCAGCGGCTGGAGAAGATTTGCAAAGAAAGCAAAATCAAAGGCCTGCTGGCTCCAACCCTTCTGGTGCAAGAAAGTCTCTCACTTCGGTCCAGCGTCGATGCGCTCGTGCAGTACGCGAAGGACACCAGCTCAGAGATTATCGCAACGGGTACGACGACAAAATCAGTTCTCACGCGGTTCTTAATCGGTAGCTACGCCGAAAGTTTGATTCTGCGATCGACGGTTCCCGTCTACATCGTAAGCCCCAAGGCGAAGGTGCAAAACAATATCTCCAAGGTCTTATTTCCCACCGACTACTCCGAGAAATCGTACACGACTTTTTTGAAGTTCTTACAAACCGCGCGCGTACGCAAAGCGCAGGTGTTGCTCTACTACAAAATGGAATACGTAGTGCCGGTGGTATACGGATTTGATCCGCTTCCGGTGTACGACAATTTCTGGGAGCAGGAACTTAAAGCGAAGAAAGAAGCCAGCAAGCGCTGGATGCAATCTGCCAAAGATGCAGGCGTGAAGGTGAAAACGATCTTCGACGAAAAAAGCGGCTATGTCCTAGAATCCATTCTATCGACGGCAAAAAAGAATGCCTGCGGCATCATCGCCATGGCCAGCGAAAGCGGCGCCGGCGCCTCGGCCTTCCTAGGCAGCGTCACCCGCCAAACCGTCCGCCACGCCACCTGCCCCGTCTGGGTCATCCATCCCTAAAGGTGTCAGTCTCCCTGGGGGCCCCAAAGGTAGCGGTCATGGAGTTGCCTGTGAGGTACAATTGGGTATGGCGACGATTGTTCTCGACGGCAGTGTGTGTCTCAACCGCGAAGGAGCTTGCTACAAATACTATTCGGCGTTGGTGCCGCGCATAGTAGGGCAGGGGCACAATGTGGTTTTTACTCCGGGGCCACCTGGAGTATTAGATGCGCTGCGCGGACCCGGCGTTTCGGTCTTGGAGCGCTTCACTCCCAAAGCGCCGAGTTGGTTGCCTGGCGGAAAATTACGACGAGTCTTGAGTAAAGCTCGCCTTTTTGTCGAGAAAATCGCTGTGGGTCGTGGTGTGCGGCAGAATGAAGCGAGAACCGGTACCACGAACGACGAAGTGTTCTTCTCCTTCTATTACAACCTGCCCCCCAATCCAAATACGCCGACCGTAATCATCGTTCACGATCTCATCGACGAGATTTTCATTGAGCAGTTTGATTCGGAACAAAATCGAATCTTGCGCGCGAAGCGCCTGCGGGCCGTGGAGAATGCAACGCAGATTATTTGTAATTCCGAATGTACGAAGCGGGATTTCTTAAAGAGCTATCCCCAGTTCGCTGACAAAACGGTGAGCATTTATATTGGTGTAGATTCTGATTTCTATCGCCAGCGCATTCCAGAAGAACAGGCTAAGGCTACGCTAGCGAAACTTGGCCTTAATCGGCCGTACATCTTGCATGTCGGCGGCAGAGTGAATCACAAAAATTTTGAGCTGCTGGCAAATGCGTACAAGCAGGGCAACTTCGGAGCCTCCCACGACCTGGTTTGCACGGGTGAAAGCTTCATTGAATCGGAAAAACAGTTCTTCAAAGACTTAGGCATCGATAAAACCGTCCGCCACATCCGTTTCCCCGAAGAAGAAACGCTGCGCGTGCTCTACCAACACGCCACCGTTTTTGCTTACCCATCAAAATACGAAGGCTTTGGAATTCCGCCGTTAGAAGCCATGGCCAGCGGTTGCCCCGTGATTGCCGCGCGTGGAGGCGCCGTGTCTGAAGTTTCGGGTGGAGGCAGCCAATTGGTCTCTCCCGATGATCCCACTGAAATGATTCAGGCCTTACGCGAGGTCCTGGATCCGAAGAAGGCTCAGGCTCTAAGAGAGCGCGGCAAGCAACACGTTGAAAAGTTCGATTGGAACACTCTCGCCGCTCGAATTATCGACGTCTTTCTTAAGGCCGCTCACAGCAGATAGAGTGTGACCGCTACCTTTGGGGCCCCCTGGGAGACTGACACCTTTAGGATGGTTCGCTCGCAAGGAGTGGGGGATGGTGTTATTCTATATTTAGCGGTGGTTCTGCCGCTAAACTCCCACCATTTTTTTTAAACTCGAGTCGATAAGGCCTATGGCTTTCGTTACCGTCGTTAATCCTTGCCTTGTGCTACAGAAGAACGACCCCATGACTACGGGTGTTGTTTATTTGCCTGTTACCCTCGCTTCGTTTGCTGCATCGCTGCGTAAAAAGGGTCATACCGTGCAAGCGGTTGATTGTTTTGGCGAAGCGCCTAATCGTTTTCGTTCCCATGCTGGGTTTTTGATTCGTGGGCTTAAGCCCAACGAAATCGTTGCTCGTCTGGGAGAGCCCGAACTTGTCGTCGTATATGCGGGCGGTGTGAGCAATCACTTCTCTATTATGGAATTGATCCGCACCGTGCGCGCGGCAAAGCCCAAGACTCCAATCGCTGTTCTCGAGAACACCCAGGCCGTAACCGCCTATTCCCTGCGTCATGTGCAGGAAGAGTTTTACGATGCCGGCGCCACGTTTATCATCACGGGTGAGGGTGAAGAGCGGGGCGTGGAGATGGCCGACCTCATTACCACCGAGCCCGCGCATAAAATCGCCGGCCGAATCGATGGCGTGGGAACGCGCTGGGAAGGGAAGACGATCTACCGCGCTCCCAATCGCCAGATCGAAAATCTAGATGCCCTAGCATTTCCCGCCTGGGATCTTTTCCCGCTGAAAAATTATTGGGGTTTGCACTACGCGCATGGGCCGCTCAGCTCCAAAAGATACATTTCCGTGCTCACCTCACGCGGCTGCCCGTACCCTTGTACGTTTTGTATTGTTCCCGAACTAAACTCTCGCAAGTGGCGCGCTCGTGGGGCTAAGAGCGTTGTCGACGAGATGGAACATTGTATTAAGACTTTGGGCGTGCGCGAGTTTCACTTTGAAGATCTCAATCCAACTATCCAAGATGTACGCATTCGTGAGATTTGCGCGGAGATCCTCCGCCGTAACCTGAAAGTTTCTTGGAAGCTCGTCTCTGGTACCAAAGTCGAGACGATTAAGACCGAAGAATCGGCAGCACTGATGGCGGAAGCGGGCTGTCGTTACGTCTCCATTTCGCCCGAGAGCGGATCTCAGCGCATCATGAAGCTGATTAAGAAGCCGTTTCTCTATGACCATGCTGTGAAAATCATCAAGGCGCTGAGCACAGTCGGCGTGTCGTGCGAGGGGTGGTTGGG
>JALHPX010000203.1:0-1320 GCA_022842225.1 bacterium | reverse complement strand
CCCCCTGAGCAACGCCCGCGAGCCGCCCCAGGCTTGCTTCGTATTGGGTTTTCCGACGGAAAATGACGAAGATCGCGCTCTTACCCGCAAGATGGTGCGAGACTTAGTGAAGGTCGGGCTCGACGAAATCGCACTCTTTATCATCACGCCGATTCCGGGCAGTGAGCTCAATGGAAAGATCGAGGGCTTCTCGCACTACTCCGAGCTTACCTTCTCGCCCCAGTGGCGGCAGGACTATCGCGCGCTCAATCGTTTTCGTCTACGACTCTACCGCGACTTCCTTTTTTGGAAACTGATTTACCATCCGTTTAAGATCTTAAAGCAGCCGTTCAATTTCTTGTTCCGTCGATTTCAAACCAAGATGGAAATGGTTCCCTACCGCGCGCTCCATACGCGGATACAGCTACTTCTTTCTCAATCAGGTTCTTAAAATCACATGCAAGTAATGAAAGCCCAACCGGCGCGGAAGGCCACTTCCGGCCGCGACTTCTTAGAATCTGTGTGCTGTTTCCACTGCGGAAGCAGTGAGTTCGAAACTATTTTGCCTTCGCGCTATCCCAACAATCTGACTTACGACGACCTGGTCCGAATCTACAAATCCTCGAGCGACCTAGAGCTGATGGATCCGCTAGTGAAGTGCCAGAAGTGCGAGATGGTGTTTCTTAATCCGCGGCCCATTGCCGATTTGGTCGTCGATTCCTACGCGCAGGCAGAAGACGCGGTCTTTATTTCTCAAAACGCCGCCCGCATCGCTAGCTTCTCCTCGTCGTTAAAATCAATCGCCAAGCGGGTGGGGCTCAAAAAAGGCGCAAAGATTTTAGATATCGGCAGCGCCGGCGGCGCTTTCTTAAAAGCCGCCATGGATCTGGGTTATCAAGCAACAGGGGTAGAGCCTAATCGCTCCTTAAGCGCGTTCGCTCGCAAAGAGTATGGCGTGGATTTGCGTACGGGTACTCTAGAATCGCAATCGTTTGCGCCTCAGAGCTTTGATGCCATCTCGCTTTGGGATGTCCTAGAGCACGTGCATCGTCCCGACGACATGTTGAATCACTGCCGCCGCCTTTTGAAGAAAGATGGAGTGCTGCTAATTAACTTTCCAGACTACGGCAGCATCGTGAGCCGCCTTATGGGCAAGCATTGGCCGTTTCTCTTGGGCGTTCACCTCTATTACTTCACCCGCCAGAGCCTCAATCAAACTTTGAAGAAAGCTGGATTCGAAACAGTCGGCCACTGGCCTCACTGGCAGAAGCTCGAACTGGGTTACATCTTAAAGCGCGCGGCGGCGAAACTGCCTTTTTTAGCGAAAG
The DNA here is from genome assembly GCA_022842225.1 of bacterium. Taxonomy (GTDB): domain Bacteria; phylum Bdellovibrionota; class FAC87; order UBA2466; family UBA2466; genus JALHPX01. The sequence goes on along the minus strand of JALHPX010000203.1, from coordinate 13 downwards.
TTGCCTCACTGCT
>JALHPX010000202.1 GCA_022842225.1 bacterium | reverse complement strand
CGAGGAATCGACGAGTTGGGGATGTTTGAGAACCCGCCAAGGGACCGAGACAAATGAGCAACGCCGTATCGAGGCGGCTAATCCAGCCAACAGTGGACGCACGCGCGTAGAAAAAACTCTGCGTCAGCAAATAGAGCGATGCGCCCGCAGTGAGAAAGCGCACTGCCTGCTCACGCGGGAACTTCGGCAGCAGAGAAGTGCGTGTTCGTAGGCCAATGACCGCCGCCACCACAGCGCAGCCCAGCCCTCGGTAGCAGAGAGTAACGGGCGCCGGAAGTGCCAGTACCGCGAGGTACTTGAGCAAAAGTAAATTTGCCGCGTGGAGCGCCACGTATGGAATGAGAATCCAAATCACTTTACGACCGTCACACGCCCCGAGCCTAAATCGGTTGCGATCCAGCGAAATTCTCTAGACAGCGATTCGGTCAGTCGGTTGCATTCGTCGATAGCCGTTGCCCATTGAGCTTCCATGTCTAGTACCGCTACGTGCACCCGCTCGTGCGATCGGTAGTCGTGGCGATTCCAACCCAGCTGATTCTCAAAAAACTGATACCCCATTTTCTCCAATGTGCGAGTACGCGCGGAGCCGGCGACGAAGGTGCCAATCGCTTGCTTCACGCCCCGTTCCTTAGCGATTTCAAAACAGTGCTTTCTAAGGAGCGTGTTGATGCCGGTGCCACGATAGGAAGAGTCAGTGGCAGCGCGGCTTAAGATGAGAGCTGGGAACCGCAGCGCGACTGCAAAATCCCAAGGGCACTCGATTTTTTTCTCCACAAGCGCCTGTTCCTCGAGAATTTCCATTCTCATGGTGGCAATCAGTTTGTCCGCTTCCCACGCTCCCAGCACGATGGCTTGATCGTCGGACGTGTTCCAGAAAATTCCCGAATCCTGGACGGAGAATCCCTTTGCTTTGGCGTATTCTGTTTTCCTCAGCGCATTAACTATAGGGGAGTGCTGTTTCGTAAGAACGCCGACGTACTTGTTCATGGTTCTCTCCTTGTAGGTAGGGTTCGAGCAATTGATCGGCCAGGCGTCCCAAGCAGCTGAGATTCGCAAAGCCCGGGCCCTGCATCAGACCCGCCAGCGCCGGAATATGCATTCGGGGAAAAACCCCGCCGACTGCTAAGTTTTCTTCCATGCGGCTTTCTAGAAGCGATTGGGTCAACTTCTCGCTTTGTAATTGCGCGAGAAGGTGGTTTCTCGCCTGCACTGTCAGCAATTGCTCTAGCGTGCTGCTCTGATCAAAGCCGGTCGCTTTCACCAAGTAGTCAAAGTCGTAGGTGCGTATGCTGGCGGCCAGTCGCACGGTCGTGGTGACTTTATCCCCTTTTGCCTCGTGGGCAGTCAGTCTTCCCGGAATGATTTCAATTTGTGCAACGGCATCTAGGTGCTTGAGCGCGTACTGTGAAAAGACTCCCAAATCCGTGCGTTTCACAAACTCTCTGCGCTCTTTTAGCGGCAAAGCTTTCCACTGCGCCGCTGCCGAATCGGTGTAGACCCGATTTTCCCGAAAACTTTCGCCTCGGGAGAATATGAACCCGGTCGGACTTACAATCTGAATTCGTGCGGAGGGTGCAGCTTGAGAAAGTGCTAAGGCAATGGATGCCGCATTTTCTCCCGCGCCTACAATGCCGATCGTCGGAGCAACCGATTTGGAAATCGTCGAAATGCTCTTCCAGAAGGATTCCACGTCCAGCACGCGTGTTGCCGAGAGCTCGCTCTCTATCGCGCGGATTTTCCCCGGCCCAGTGAGCACCACTCCCTCGGCGGACAGTCGGTGTAGATGCTGGCCGAACGCGAATTCCACTTCCCATAAACTATCGACGATATCTAGCCGTTGAACTTGGCCGAAGTGCAAATGCACACTACTGCCACATTGTTCCCATACCCAGCGCAGGTATTTTGCCCATACGGCGTGAGTAGGGGAGGGCCTGCCGCGATCGATCCATTCTCCATAGCTCTCATCTGCAACGAGAAACGACTGCCAGCTAAACGCGCGCATGCGTGCATTGATTTGCGAGTCGAGCTGTTGGCCGTAGCCGCGGGTTTGGTAGGGAAAGCCAACATCCTTTTCGGGCGAGGTGCCGAGTTCCATGCGCCCATTGGTGTAGCCTCCGCAGCCGTTCCAATGCGCGCCTATTGCCGATTTCTCGATGATATGGATTTGAGGAACTGCAAACCCCAATTCTTCTAAAACGGTGTTCTTGGCAGCGAGAGCCATTGCTTTGGGGCCCGCGCCTATGACAACGAGATTTCTGTCTGACATGGAATTCCTCGATGGATCGAGTGAGTGATAGAGCGACGCTGCAGATAATCTTCGGCGATTTGAGCTGCGCGATTGGCAATCCCTCTCGATAATTTGACGGCGGTGCCGCCCCAACCATAGGCAGCCATCACGCCTTGATACCCAGGAACGAGGCCTAAGTTGCCGCGCTTGGCTTCCGAGTAGGCATCGAGTCGTCGACGAGACCGGGTCCATTTGCTGGGATCTAACTTGGGAATCCGCTGCGCGACCAAATCAAACGCGCGCTCCCGATCTGTGAGTGAGATCGGTTGCTCACCCAGCGGGAGTTCGCTGGTATCGGTGAGGGCTACACCGACTAGAATTTCCTGAGTGCCGTTTTGCAGCGCGCGGCCGCAGCCGTAGGTTTTTTGTGTGTAATCAAAAAAACACGGAAGGCATTCAGCCTGTTCGAGTTCGTAGTAATTCGCCTGAATGGATTTGTACTTCACGCCCAACGGAGCGCCCAGGCTTCGCAGTAAGTCTTCGGCCCAGGGACCAGCGGCGTTGATGACAAGCTTAGCCCCAAACTGGCGTCTCTGCGTTCTAACGCCCGTGACCTCACAGCCCTCGGTGTGGAGCATGCAGTTGCCTTGATTTTCCAAAACAGTGGCACCCGCGCGTACGCTCTCAGCGATCAATCGTCGAGTGAGGAGGGCGGCTTCGACCCAGCCGGCTTGCGATTCAAAAAACACTTTCTCTTTGGGACGAAAGTGCATGCCCCAGGGGCTGTCATTAGCTTGCCTGGCGTCCATTAGACGCGTGGGAATCCGAGCTGACTTTAAGTATCCCGCCAGTTTTTCGGCGTACCGTGCTTGCGATTCCGACAAGATGCTTACGGAGCCTGTGCGGTGATACGGCGCTTGCGGAAACTGATTCAGAAAGCGCACAGTCTCGGCGGACATTTGCGCGAGCAGCGGGTCGGAGTGAAATACTCGCACCATTCCCGCCGAAGCATGCGTGGTTTGTCCGGCGATTTCGGATTTCTCGACGAGTAAGCATTTGCCGACGTGCTTTTCCATCAGGCGGTAGAGGATCGAGGCGCCGATTATTCCGCCGCCGACAACGATGACATCAAATTGTTTCATTTTGTTCTCTTAGAGTTTGGGGATTAATCCGGGGTACTGCTTCGCCAAATCGCGCTGCTAGAGGAACCAATGGCTCGGCAATCCAGACTGGCGAACGTCCCAGAAAAGAAAGCAGCTTTGCTGCGAAAGCAGGGCATATGGGGAACAACGACTGCGCCAGCACGGAGGCTGCTGCCAACTGCACACTTAGCTGCTCGTCCGACGATAAGAAGTCGCAGCGCGACAGCACGCTTTGGCTCATCGACCGGAGCTCGGTGGCGCCTCTGGCCAGTGAAAAAGTGCGTGGATGGTAGTGGGTCTGCATGGCGCGGATGGTCTGCGCGAGTTCAATCCAGATGCGTTTGGCGTTCTCGCTGACCGGCCCCTGCGCCAGAGGCAGGTGCTGATACGCGTGAATAGACGCTTGCAGGCGGTCCAAAAAATGATCCATTGGCTCAAAGAATTCCTGCACCGTTGTATTCAACGAGCTGCGGGTGAAATTCGTATTCGAGTTCTCGGGCCGATGGAGGCTTAAGTGAAATCGTAGGAAATCGGAATCGAGCTTGTCGGCACACTCGAGTGCCCAAATGGCATGCCCTCGGCTTGTGGAAAATTTCGCTCCTTCCAGATGAAAAAACTCATTGGTAAGAAACGCCAACGGGGCCTGCTCGGATCTCCCCGCGGCAAAGAAAAGCGCCGGGAACACCAAGCTGTAATAAAAAACGTTATCAAATCCAAAAGCGGGAATGAATGCGTCGCCATCGCGTAACGCGTAGAGGTAACTCGCAGCCATCTCAATCCAAGGATTGATCACTTGCGTGGGCATGTCCGGTACTGCAATGCCCACGGAGCTGAAGGCACTGACTTCGATTTCGGGCAAGCGGCAGCCGAGCGCGCGGCGAAGGAACCGCTGAAGCGGCAGCGGCTGGGGCTTGCTGGCGTGGAAGTGCAGGAGTTGTTCTCGAAACAATTCCAGATTGAGCACGTAACGTGGCACGGATTCAAAGCGTGTGCTGACTTTAGTGGCAGCGGTCGTTGCACATTGGATTTGGTGCAAAGGAAAAACAGAGCCGCAGTTCTCACAACCGTTTCCCATCACACCCGCGTGGCACTGAGGGCACTTGCCTGTAATTTCTGGTTCCGAGTGGTAACCCCCAAGCGGATCCACGGCCGTGGGCACGGCCTTTAGTACAAACACCCCCTGTCGCACCATCTGAGCGAAGAACCGCTGGACGAAAGCTTGGTACGCTTTATCATTGATGGGTTCGAATACCTGATCGGGTTTAATCTGTGCGTAGTGAAAGCCTGCGAGAATCGCGGCGCGGTACTTCGTCAGCAGATCGCCTATCGTCGATTTTTCGCGCTCTGCTTGAATCGCAACGTAGGGTTGGTGATCGTCTGTGCCAGACAAAAACAAGCAGCCGACGCCTCTCATAGTTAGGTAACGACTTTGTGCGTCGGCTGCGAGGTAGGGGCCCGACAAGTGTCCTACGTGTAGGGCCCCATTCGGTGTCGGCGGAGCAGCTGCGATCAGGGTTCGTTCAGGTAAAGGATCACTCGCTGCCACCGCCGAATACACCGAAAGGAATCGAATGGTTTGCTGGGCATCTGCCGCTAAATGATGGTCGGTAAAGGCGGGAATGAAGATGGAGTCGCCCGCTTTCACCGTGAAAATTTTATCGCCCAAGTACATCGTGCCCGAGCCTTCTTGGATGAAGAAAGTTTCGGTTTCGAAGTGGTGGTGTCGAAATGTCTCCGTGCCAGGAGCCACTTCGCAATAAGTAGGGTGGTACGCTGGTTGAGCGGAGTTTGAACCAGGTTCGAGCTTCTGACAGAGAATACCGTAGCTGGCTTTGAGCTCTTTGACGACGATCTTCATTCGAAACCACCCCCACAAGTAAACTCTAAGAAGGGTAGCTTCATTCGGTAAACTGATATGATTGGTTGATTAATACTGAGAAAAAGAGAATGATTTAGGTGGGGTTTGGTAAGGGGTTGGGTGAAGTTGGTGGGTTTTAAGTTAGATCAGCTCAGTTATTTTCTCGAAGCCGCTCGTCACGAGCACATCGGCAAAGCATCCAAAATTCTTTCCGTCAGTCCAAGCGCGATTAGCCATACCATCGCGAGTTTAGAAGAAGAACTCGGACGTCCGCTTTTTGCACGACAGGGTCGCAGAATTGTCCTGACCAATCACGGCAAATTGCTCGCTGAGAAAGCGGAGTACCTGCTCTTAGAAGCAGAGCGCGTGCGAGATGAATTGGTTTCCGATCAAGTTGAGTTGCGCGGCCATTATCGATTCGCCGCGACTCACCTGCTCGCTGAAAACTTCCTTCTCCCCGCGTGGATGGAAGTGCGCGACAATCATCCCAAACTCACCGCGGAGATTTACAGTCTACGCTCCGCAGAAGTAGTGCGGCACGTTGCCGCGGGCGAAATTGATTTTGGTCTGTGCATCAGTCCCCAGTCGGTGCCTGGCGTGAGTTCTAAGACGATAGCATCGGGGGAATTGCGCGTAGTCGTGCGTCCGGGTCACCCGTTGCTGAAGAAATCTCCGGCGGATCAAATTCGTTTGCTTTCGCAGTATCCCGCTTCTGCGGCACGTGGCTTTCAAGGCATTGAGAGTTGCGAGGATCATCCATTTTTTCGCGACAACTCCATCCGTCCCCGCATTGAGCTTTACTACGATAGTTACTCGG
>JALHPX010000201.1:3985-6052 GCA_022842225.1 bacterium | reverse complement strand
GTCACGAATTGTGAGCACGGCGAGCAAAAAAAGCGCCTTTCTCATCATAAACGGGAGTTCCACCATAACTCACAAACGCGCGCTTGCCGGTGTCTTTGCGGATCAACTCTACTTCAAAATCTGTAAACTTCTCGCCATTGATGGCACGACAAATTGGCCACTTCCCGACGGGAATGTCCACGCCCTCCGCGGTTTTGAGTACAAAGAGGTCAGGGTATTCCCGAACCTGTTTTTTCATTTCCTCCATCGCCGCAAAACCATGAATGCGGAGCGCCTCGGAATTCATCAAAAGCAGATTGCCAGCTTGATCCCCGAAGAACACTCCCTCACTCAGATGATGAACAACCGTATTGAGTTTTTCGACGTTTTCCTGGGCGTGTTTGGTGGCGCGAGCTAATTCGTCGCGCAACTTAATTTCACCGGAGATCTCAATTCCCAGAATCATGATGCCGTTGATTTCACCCTGCTGATCCCGCCGGGCAGCATAGGTGAGGTTAAAGTAGCGAAGGCGATCGGTGAGAGTAATCGGAATCTCGCGCAACTCCGCGGTGATTCCTGTCCGGTAAACCTCGTCGAGAATGCCATGCACTTCGACGGATTCGGGCTGCGCAATCCTCACCGGCAAACCGGTGGCGTCAAATCCCAGTGCGCGGATATGCGCCTCATTCACAAATTCAAATACGTGCTCTGGGCCGCTTAGAATGCAGACCATCTCGGGTGTTTGCTTAAAGAGACTGCGAAAATTCTCACGTTCGTTGAATACTGCCGCCGCGGCTTTGCGCAGCTTTTCGTCTTGCTCCTTGCGCGCTGTAATATCAATCGAGGTTCCAAAAAACCGAGTGGGGCTTCCGTTATCGTCGTAAATCACACTGCCATGCACATCTACCCAAACTACTTTTCCATCAGGGTGCACGACACGGTATTCGATATGATAGGGCCGGTGCGACTCCATAGCGTGAGCGATTTCACGACGGACGTTTTCACGATCTTCCAAGTGAATGAGATCCAATGCCGACTCAAGCGTCTGGCCGTGAGTTCCAAGGGCAACTCCCCAGTCGTGCATCATTTGATCGCTAAACACCACGCGGTTCGCAGGAATATCCCAATCATAAAAACCCACACGGGCATGACGGACAGCCAACGACAGGCGCTCTTGCTGCAAGCGCATTTTCGACTCGCTTTCGGCAAGAGCGCGCTTGGCTTCTCTCTTCTCGTCCTCGGCTAGGCGTTGCTCTGTAATGTCCTGAACGTAGGAAATTCCCTCGTCGGGCGGGCAATCAAAGGTCGTCCCTTGTAAGCGCACCCAGATGCGCTTGCCGTCTTTTCGTAGGTATTGCTTTTCAATAGGCGCCATCACGCCGTCGGCCCGCAGTTGCTCAATGGCAACGTTGTCTATTTGTCGCCACTCAGGGGGAGTCATCTCCAACCAGTTGATTTTGCCCTCTTCTAGATCTTGGCGGGTGTAACCCACCATCTGCAAAAACGCGTCGTTGGCACCCGTGATGAGACCATTGTTATGGAACGTGATCAGCGGGATGATATTGGAATCCGCGAGCCACTGCAGCTGCGGATTCGACGTGGCACTGCTGAGCGGACGCATCCCGATTTTCTCGGAAGACGGCTTTGAAGAAACTGGTGGTTGCGACGAACCGTGACGCACTCGCTCTGTCTTTCACAGCGTCGCTTTAAAAGCAACCGAACTGCGCAACGGCCTGCTGAGGTTGCTGCCTCCGCTCCGTTACTGAGGCAGTTCCGTGAAAGTACCGACTTCCTTTTGGTTCTCAAAATTCAATTCGCTGCCTGGCATCTGCGAATGAGCCTCCTCTTGAGGGGAGCGGCGACTGACCGAGCGAAGGCCAATTGCCCTTTGCCCGTTGAGACCTGCGGAGACAATGTCGGCACTGAAGGAAATATAGAGAGCTTGGTAACCATTGTAAGTACCGCCCGAAACCTCTCCGAGACCGTCAAGTTGGAGTCTCGTCCCAACCACTCTGTAATTTCCATTCACCGATTTGTTCGCGAAGTAGGAAATCCCGCGCTCTCGTTTTTCGTACTCGCGGTAAACAA
>JALHPX010000201.1:0-3975 GCA_022842225.1 bacterium | reverse complement strand
GTAAGTTTCATTTGCGTTGAGATACAAAATTCCATTGGCAAAAACGGGATATCCGTTCTGTGATGCGATTGCGTCCATTTCAAACGAGAGCCGGGAAGCGTTTGAGTGAGAGTCGACGATTCTATCGAGGTTGAATCGATTTCATTCTCAGAACTGAGACTTCAGATTTAAAACTCTAGTGTAAATGCCGCGACCGCGTTTCCAACCCACTTTGGAATCCCAGCGATAGCGGGCGAAATCTTTTTGGCCAAGATCTCCGCATTGCAGGTGGAGCGCGCTAAAATGTTCTACTTTTTTTAGCTTTTTACCCGCTGGGGCTTTCACTTTGAATCCCTGAGCCGAATAGGGGTCTTTGGGATCATCGAGCAAGAAGGTAACGCCACATTCTTTCGGATCTGTTTTTGTTGGATCACAGGGCTCCTCGCTCTCATCCAACCAAACATGGATGTATCCGACTTCATCGACAAAGCTGCGGTCGACGTTGCAGCTAAGCGTAGCAGCCAATGGCTTTTCGCGGTGACGACTCAATACGCTTTTTTCCCAAGTGACGAGGAATTCTGGTGACGCGGAGGATCCACGCGTCCCTGCTTGAATGTCCCAGCGACACCTCTCTAACTTGGAATGAGGGCAATCCGCTTCCGCTCGCACGCCGGCGCCTTTGGCAAAAGTTGAAATCAGAAACAACGATAGAAGCAAATAGGCAGCAGTTTTCATATCCCCCCCCAAACCCAGAGAAAAATGCTGGCAGCCAATGCAGCGAATGGCTACTTCTCTTTACGGAGTTTTTCAGATTTCTTGCGTAAGTCCCAATCGTAGAAGTGTCGAATGAGGGTGTAATAGAAGTAACAAATGCCTGACAGCGTCACTACCGCCAGCAAGATTGAAAATTCCAACGAGTATTTCATGGCGTTCGACGAATAACGCCGTCTTGAGTGACATCGAGGCGGTGGAACTCTGGCTTGGGCAGAACGAATTTCCCCCGGCGATCGATTTGATACTTCATCACGTAGTAGCTTGGCTTTTGGTTGGAATAGGGAAAGGGCTTTTCTATGCGAATGGCCGTAAACCGTTTTTGGGCCAGAAGCAGCTGAAGTCCTTCGGCATATTCGGACACCGCTATCTCGATATAATTGCGGTCCGTGCGATCAAGGTATCCCAAGGCTTGCTGCAACAGCGCCGAACCCACACCCTGGCGCCGCGCCCGTTTCGATACCAAGAGTCGCAGGATCTCGTACCCGTCGTCATTTACTCGAATCAAAATCAGGCCGACGATGCCGCCGTTGTAGTCGATACGAACGCCCCGTACCTCGGGATCTTCCAGGGCAATTTGGTAATCCAAAATGGACCATTGATCCTGAAACGGCAGATCGCCTTCTAGCCATGCAAGCTCTTCTAAGTGAAAGACCATCAGTCCGTAGGAAAGCACCTCGCCGACCAGACGAGTTCCACAGCTTGGATCGTCGCTCCATTTGTGTTGGGCGCTTACCGGAAAGCTGAAAAATAGAACAAGTAACCCCGTTACCAAACGCATTTCAACCAACCCTGTGACCACTAGATATATATTCAGACTGCGTCTGACAAGTACGGTAACCGCAAACAGATACCAACGCCGTCGCCGGAATTTTGACTCAGGGTAGTTCTCGCCCTAGTCTGCCGGCGATGATCAAATGGTTAGATGAGCTTTTCGGGCAAACTGGCTATATGCCGCATGGGCATTGCTATCTTTGGAATCCTTCTCTCGTCGCTACACACGTGGCTTCCGACCTGCTGATTGGTCTGGCGTATGTCTCCATTTCGCTCTCGCTTTATGCACTGATTCGCAAAATCAAACTGCCTTTTTCGTCGATGGTTTTGTCTTTCGGCGTTTTCATCGGCGCCTGTGGTGCGACACACTTTATGGAAGTGTGGAACTTATGGTTTGCGAATTATTGGCTGGCAGGGCTGGTCAAGGTGCTTACCGCCGCTGCATCTGTCGCCACCGGAATTTGGCTTGTTCGATTACGCCCGCAGATCCTCGAATTTGCTGAAGCAGCAAAACTTTCCGCGGCAAGGTCCGCGGAATTAGAGCAACTCAACCGCACTCTCTCGGACAACCAAAAACTAATGGCTCATTCGGCCAAAATGTCGGCACTCGGCGAAATGGCGGGAGGTATCGCGCATGAAATTAATTCACCGCTAGCCATCATCACCGTGCGGGCTAATCAGTTGGAGCGATTGGTGCAACGAGGCGCACTGACACCGGAGATGATTGTCACGGAATCTAAGCTGATCGCGAATACAGCTAAGCGCATCGGCGGCATTATCAAAGGACTGCGATCGTTCGCGCGCGAAGGCGAAAAAGATCCCTATGAAGAAGTAACGGTCGAAAGCGTTGTCCAAGACGCCTTGATTCTTTGCCAAACTCGTTTTGAGTCGCACGCAGTAGCGCTAGAGTTGGTGGGGTTTGAAGGCAATCCGACGATTGAGTGCCGCTCCGTGCAAATCGGCCAGGTAGTTCTCAACCTCCTCAATAATGCCTTTGACGCTGTTCACCAGCTTTCGGAAAAGTGGGTTCGCCTCGAGCTTCGTCAGACGGACAGCTCTGTGGAACTAAGCATCACCGATAGTGGAAAAGGAATAGCGAGCAATCTTCGTAGCCGGATCATGCAGCCTTTCTTTACGACCAAGGAAGTGGGAAAAGGAACCGGACTTGGTTTGAGCATTTCCAAGGGTATAATCGAAAATCACGGCGGCAAGTTGGAATTAGACAGCTCGTCGCCCAACACGCGCTTTGTCATTACACTGCCAATTCGGCATGGCCACGGGGGCCAGGTTCCAAAATGAATAGTCTAATTGGAAAACGCCTACTCATCGTCGAAGACGAACCCGACTTGCGCGAACCCCTGGCAATCGAGTTTCAAAGTTTAGGCTGCACGGTTTTCCAAGCGGAGAATGGCAAGACTGCGTTTGAGATTTCCAAACGAGAGCCGCTCGATGTTGTGATCTCAGATATTCGCATGCCCGGCGGCGACGGCGTCGAATTATTGAAGAATCTCAAAGCTCATAACCACGGATTTCCCGTCGTGATGTTGATCACTGGCTTTTCGGATTTATCTAAAGAAGAGGCCTATCATCTAGGAGCCGAGGCAATTCTCGGCAAGCCATTTGACTTAGATGAAATTGGCGATGCCGTTCGCCGAATTCTCACTCCCAGGGAAATCCGCTGGAGTGAACCCGTATCAAGCGTGGTGATGGAACAAATCGCTCTCACCTTTTCAAGCCTGACTGCCGCTGCGGACGCGGGCAAAGTATTTTTAGGACGCGGTGGTTTTTTTCTTCACACAGAAGTAATCAAGACAACGCCGGGAAAAAATCTCTCGTTCCACATCCGTTTTGACGAAGGCGATATTCTCTCCATCGAAGGCTCCGGAATTGTGCGCTGGATCCGGCAAGGAAACTCAACCGATATCCGTAAAGGCCTAGGAATTGAGTTTCAGTACCTGACGGAGAACGCGCGCAAAGATGTTGTGCGCATCACCGACCTGTTAAAGACCCGCCCTTACATTCCCACCAGGTGAAAACCCCTAAAAGTTGCTCGCCGGCCTTCCAAACTAGCAGGTATATTCGCCAGCTATGACGCATCCTTTGTTAAGCCGCGACATCAAGTTGCTGGGCTCCATCCTAGGTCAGGTCCTCGCCGAGCAAGAGGGCCCAGAGTTTTTAGAATTAGTCGAAAAGGTGCGACGCACTTCCAAGGCCCGCAGGCGTTCGACGGCCACCGAGAAAACGCCAAGCCTCGCTCACCTGCCGGTCGAGAAGCTCCGTACCCTGACTCGCGCTTTTGCCATTTTTCTTGTGCTCTCAAATACCGCCGAGCAACACCACCGAATTCGCCGCAGGAAGGATAAGAAGAAAGCAACGACCTCCGCCTTCGCCGCCGAATTGGCATTGCTTGCCAAAACTGCTGGCAGTACTCAGCTCAATGCCACACTCGCG
>JALHPX010000200.1 GCA_022842225.1 bacterium | reverse complement strand
TTCATGAGATCGATTTGGAGAATGCTGGAATTAAGAGGAACCAAAACTCCGCCCGCACCCTCGACGATAAGAAAATCATTCTTGACCTTCTTGGAGCGAAAAACCGAGACAACTTCGGCCATGTCGATGGTCTTATTCCATTTCTTTGCGGCGTGTGCCGGAGCTAGCGGATCGGCGAAACGGTAGCAAGGCTCCCAAAAAATATCCGCAGGCAACTCAGTGGCGCGTTGGATGTCTTTCGTATCGTCGCCGACAATGGTTCCGGTTTGGATCGGCTTCCAATAGTGAACCGATTTTGCGCCGTAGAGCATCTTCAGCAAACCAGCGCTAATCGTAGTCTTGCCAACCCCGGTATCAGTACCTGCTATGAAAATGCCATCCATTGTCTTACTACCTCTTTTGCAAATTCCCGGGTTTCCGACTGGCTGGCGTCGAGATTCAGCGAGATGCGAATCCGCTCGGCGCCTTTGGAAACCGTAGGATAACGAATTGCTTTTAAACTCCAGCCGAACTTTCGCATAACTTGCGCAAATCGCAAAGCCCTATCATTTCCGCCCAATACCACTGGAATGATTGGAGATTCCGCATCCCATGTCGACGTAAAGCGCGGAATTTCAAGCCCGTTCTCGTAGAAGAAACTGCGCATCTCCCGCGCCCGCGCTCGCAGTTCCTGACGCCGACTCCCGCCCTCCTGGCGCATAACGTCAAGCGCTGCACTTACCAAGGCCGCCACCCACGGACTGGGGGCCGTGGTGTAAATGAAACTGCGCGCGGAATTCACCAAGACTTCTTTCACCGCCGTCGAACAAAGAATGGCGGCACCTGCCACGCCAAACGCTTTGCCAAAGGTCACGGTGACTGCCATCCGGGAAAAGTCGCGCCACCCAGTGCTGATTCCCAAACCGCTATCGTCGAAAACACCCGCGGCATGCGCTTCATCCAAAATTAGAAATCCACCCGACTTCTGCCAGAACGCACGCAACGCCTCTTCGTCTACTGCATCGCCATCCATGCTGTAGAGCGATTCAGCGACAATCAGGGGGCGCTCTGCAAATCCGGTCTTCGTCGCCAGCTCCAACTGCGCCGCCCAACCCTGATGCGGCACTACGGTGCGCGGCGTTTTGCAGAGCCGCACACCATCAATCAACGAGGCGTGGCACTTCTCATCGCTCAGAATTTCGTCGGCAATCCCGCCAAGAGCCGTGACAATCGCCTGATTGGCCAGATAGCCGCTGGAGAAAAACAGCGCGGCAGGGGCTTGGAAAAAATCCGCGATCTTTGCTTCTACTGCCGCAAAGCATGGCTCATTGCCACCCAACAGCCGCGAACCACGGGCACCGCTGGAGATTTGCGACAGCTGCTTGCTGGCTGCTTCGACAATTTGAGGGTGATTGGACAGACCCAGATAGTCGTTATGAGAGAACGACCGCACGGCTGCATTGTTTTCTTCTGCCGCCAATTCTCGATACTGGCCTAACTCGCGCCAGTCCCGAATGCGGCTCTCCAAAAGGGTCTTCCAAGACATGGCCGCAACACTGGCACAGTTGCGGCTGAACGGCTACTTTAGGCAAGACATGCAGATTACCAAGAAACACGTTTTGATCACCGGAGCGGGCAAACGCCTAGGGCGTGCTATTGCGGAAAGGCTTTTGCCCTATGGAATAAATCTCTCGGCCCACTGCCAGACCTCGCGCGCAGAAGCCCAGGAGCTGGTTGCCATCGGCAAAAAGCACCACAGTCCCGTGCACGTCGTGCAGGGCGACTTAGCAAAAGTTTCCGAAGTGCGGGCCTTTGCCACTCAGGCCATCGCTCAATTTGGACCGGTGGAAATTCTGATCAATAGCGCCAGTATTTTCTACCCCACTCCTCTCGATAAAGTGACCGAGGAAAACTGGGATGAGTTGATGAATGTAAATCTCAAGGGACAGTTCTTTCTGGCGCAGGCCTGCGCTGCGGCGCTAGTGGAGAAAAAACGACCCGGCGTTTTTATCAATTTGGTCGACGTCAACGCGCAGAAGACGCTGGCGAATTTCACGCCCTATGTTTGTTCCAAAGCCGGCTTGTGGATGATGACTCGAAACTTAGCTAAAGAGCTAGCGCCGCTCATCAGGGTGAACTCTATCAGCCCCGGCCCCGTGCTATTGCCTGAAAATTACACCGATGCTCAGCGCCAACGCTCCCAAGACAAAACGCTCCTAAAGCGGTTGGGCACTCCGCAGGATATTGCGGAAGCGGCGGTGTTTTTAATTGAGAATGACTACATGACGGGTCAAGACTTAGCTGTCGACGGTGGCAGGAGTCTAGCGGATGGTTTAGCCGGCTAACGATTTAGCGATCTTGACGTCCCACCCATTTATCCAACGTTGGCAGGTGCACCTGCGAGAGCGCCAACAGGACAGCCATGTTCTCGGCGCGGGCAGTAACCACGCTTTGTGCACTGCTCTCTTCGCCTTCGGTGCTGATGGCTTTTTCTCGTCGTTTAAGTTGGGCCAGCATGAGCCGCGGGAAACGTTTTTCCACTTCGCTCTCCAAAATCAGTCCGCGCTGGGCAACTGTCTTTAACCAGCCGTTGTCGATGAGCTCTGGATCAAACTGCAAAATATCCGAAACCATCGGACGGAAATACTTCTCACGCATGCGGTTGTAGGCGACAACGGTGATGCGCTTGCTCGACATGCGATTCCACATTTCATCAAAGGCTTCGACGAATTTCTGCTGAACGGCCTGCGCCAACACTGGGTAGTGGCTTGCGGCACGCACCAAATCGGTACGATTCTGACCAATCAAGAAAGTCATTTCGGGAGTCACGCTGGCGGCAACTGCGGCGGCAAGTGCGCTCTGGTTTGGGCTCTTCGCAAGGACAACCATCACGCCTTTCCAAAGTTTGCGTAGCGACGTTTCCGTAAGCGGTTTGCCTTTGAGTAGTGTGGCAAGCGATTCATTAAATTCACTTGCTCCCACTTCTAATCCCGATGGACCTTCGAGTGCGGATTGCGCGGCGATGAAGGCAGCTTTCAACAAAGCGGCTCTCCCCTCAGCACTCGCCAAATCCGTCGTGCGGGATACCGAGCGATAAAAGCTAGCGGCAGAAAGATTAAATGTGGGAATCAGCGATTCCTCCAGCGCGGCACTCAGCGCTAGTGCATGGAAGTATTTTCCCAGCGACTCTGCTTGCTCTAGCAGCACCATCTCGCCCACTGCATTGGCCAAGTCGTTGCTAATGGGCGCGCGATTGGCGCCCAGCTTTAAAAGTGTCTGTGCTAAATCCAGCGCCACTTGCGGACGCAAATCCGGACTAGAAATTGTCCATCGGTCTTCGCCGTTTTGTAGTTCGCTACGGATCAAAAAGCTCAAAGTGCTGCGCGCAGCGGGTGGACTCAAAATTGAAAGCTGGCCAAGCAGCGGTAGTAAATCCTGAGAGCCTAGCGGCTGGGTGCGCAGAAGCGTGGGAATAGATTTCGCTAAAGACAACTCCGCGTTGCGGGAGCTTTCTAAGTCGGCAGAATTCAAGCTGCGGCCAATCGCATCTAAACGGTACGGCCCCTGGGAATTAAACTGCACGCCGACAGCAATGGCCGACCGCCCAATCTCGCGCGCGCTGGTTTGGCAGGCTGGCAAGGTGAGGTAATTCACCATATTTGAAAAATCATAGGCTTCGCCGTTAGCAAAATCAGCTAACCGCTTCGCACTCACTTGGCAGCGGCCATCGCCGATAGGAGCTTCCTCTCCGCCCTGAGGTGTTTTTCTCAAACTAGGTAAACCACCTTCGTGTTCGTGGTCGTGTCCAGGCCCGGCAAACGTGGCGGTCGCCAACTGTCCAAGAATTAGACAGGCGGTTAAAAGTTCGACGCGAATTCGGGACACTTTTTGGAGCTGCATAGTGTGTTTAAATCCCTTTCCCTACTAAAGGGTGCAAACGCCCAGCCAGTAGGCCCTACAGGCGTTTTTAGGCCCTATCACCGGCGCTTACCCGCGAGTTTCCGGGTCGCCTTGGGAGAGAACGTATACTGCTTTACCGGCTTTCCTGTCGTCGCATCCTTCACGCGGCAGTGGTAAGTTTTCTGCCCCACTGGCTTGCGCAAAGTACAAACTGGCTGCGGCGATAAATCAGTTTCCAAAATCTGATTAAAATCACTGTCGCGAGAAATCTCCGTGATGTAGCCCTGTACCTGCGCCTTGGGTAATTGCATCTTGGTGAGCAAGTCGGTAGATCCTCCACGCAACGACATTTCAAACGTACGCGTCTCCGACGTCAGCACTTGGTCTTTTAAAATCGCCCGCACGCGCCAGTAATACGCCCCGGGGTTTTGCAGCTGCACCTGGAGGTTGTTGCCCTCTGCTGTGAACGGCAGCTTCTTTCGAAATTCAGGATTGCGCGCGATTTCTAAAATGTATTTTACGTCGTCAAGGGGAACCGCCGACCACGACATCGTAAACCAGCTATCGCGCTGCAAGTTGTAAACGCCCTTATCCCGGGGAACTGCCAGTTTGACCTGGAAGTCGGCAAGCGTATCGAGTTTGAATTCGAGTTTAGGCGATTTGACGACCACCATCGGCTTCTTCGGCTGGTTCATCTGCACTTTCATCCGATTTTCCAAATCTTCGAAGAGCAACTCCAGGGAAAGCGGATCGGGCAGCAGGCGATTTTGCTCGGTCTTCGGCATCGGCAGCAGTCGGAAGACATCTTTTTTCTTCGCCGTTTCGCGAAGTGCAATTTCGATGTTGGCCACCGTGACTTCGTCGAATTGGACGAGTGAGTCGGGAGGCAATGGCACGACCTTGCCGTTCTTCAATGTTACCGTGGCGGAAGTTCCAGCGGGCGTGTAGACGATGTCGCGGAAAAAGATATCGCCTTGCTTCTCAATCGCTGACCACGCAAGCGTGCCCGCATGCCGCCGTCTGATAGCGGAATCCGTGGAAACGCTTCCGACCATCACAGCAGTTCCCGGCCCATGCGACATGGGCTCGTAGAACCACAAGATGCGGAACGCGAACGCAAAGACCACAGCCGCCCCCACTACTAGCGCGCGGTCTCCCTTAGTTTGAGGCAAGTACGACATGAAAAAGACCAACCCTCTTCAGTATCGTTTTCGGTATTTTCGGGGAGCAAAGTTAACAAAATACGGCACTTACCGGCCGTATTCGGTTCCAAAAACTGTCACCGGTAACCGGGTGAAGACCGGCTTGCTCGTTTAACCCCCCGCAATCCCACACCAAATCCGGGTCTGTATGCACAGCAGCGCTGGCACAGGCGTTGCTCCATAGGGAGTTCGGTGGGACGGAAGAGGCTAGCAGTAGTACGTGTGTGTTGTGGAGGTAGATGGCAGATGGCGCACCGAGACAAAAGCCAAGGGTTTGGATTCGTTTACGCAGATATTAAGACGTTGCTGGCGCAGCGCGACGAATTGAAGAAGTTAGATAACTGGGAACCGATTGAAGTGTCCCAAGAAGCAGAAGTCGTAAATCTCAATAAAGATCAGAGTTCCGACAGTGCAGTTCCGGCAATCACTCCGATTGCTGACACGACTTCCGTCGATCAGATCAAAGAGAACTTAGACCGCTTAGCAAAGCTTCATCAGAAGTTGCATGTGATGCTCGACGAGATCAATCGTATGAGCACCAAAAAATCTTCCGACAATTAAGGAATGACTGGCTGGTAGTTGTAAGGCAGGCCGCCGCGCTTTTTTTGCGTGGAGGCCGGACCGCGTGTGGGTTCGCCTGCGACTTTCGGTTTATCGCAGATTTTCTTCCGTCCGGTATCGCCGGGGCAGTACCACGTGTCGAGCATCGTCGCTTTGACGACGCCAAAACCGCCCGTTAATTGCTCATACTGAATAGCATCGAGAGTGGAAGTCTCCACTCGCTCGCGTTCTTTCTTTCCGGCTGTATCGAAATATTCCAACTTCAACTGATACACCCGATAGCTCGCCATCGCGGACGTGGCAGCGCCCATATGCGAGCACGCAATTAAAATGGCGAAAAAGCGTTTCAAATTTTTTCCTGAATTTTAGTTTTTGGGATAGGCCCACTTTACGCCGATAATTCCCAGTTCGTAGAGGCAGTAGAGC
>JALHPX010000199.1 GCA_022842225.1 bacterium | reverse complement strand
ACCGAAAGAAACTCATGTCGCGTCCCTGGCCATCTAACGAATGAATTGCGTGGGTATTCACCGAGGGTTTCCCGTCAACAAAGAGCTTTAGCGCCATGCCGGGCGTAAAAGGCACTCCAGGCAACAGAGGTGCTGCAATCGAAAGGCGGACAAGCCCCACAGCATCTTTATCACCCAGCAATCCAGTCAAGTCGCCCGTGGCGCGGTACCGCACTTTAGCGACGACTCCCATTGGATGGAGCACTTTGCGGCGATTAAAGATGAAAATTTTGGGGACTTCGTCTGAAGGGTTATTAAAACTCTGAAACAGCGAGAGCATCGATACAGGCGTGTGCAGTGCCACCTTGCAGGCCGTCCCTAGGTGAGTCGGCGCAAAGAGGCGATATTTAGCCGGCAGAATGCGTTCGTTCCATAGGAAATCGCGTTTTGCCTGGCCCGACCAAGTTTCGTAGTCGATAGGCAAGGTATTGGCGAAAGTGACAGATGAAAGCAGTGCGAGTGCCAGTGCAAATCGAAGCATCTGTTATCGGTACAACACCTCTGCACGACCTGCAATCTGGTCTTTGGTTTTTGCAGCGGCACTGCCTAGATTCACGCGCTCAAATTTCACCCGTAGATTAAACATCTCCTGCTCCGACTTCAGTCCGTACTTCACTACTGCATCCGGATTCGGATTATTGGGGTTGAAGTGCGAGTTATCGAAGTGGCCCACGCCGTAGAGCGCGTCGCCCGCCTTTAACTCAATCGGCTTGGTGAATTCATAAGTGCGCTGCCAGGCGAAATCATAGTTAGGAACTTTCAGCACCACTTCGCGTTTTTCCGCCTTCGTATTTGGATTGGTCACCTTATAGAGAATGTAATCTTTGCCGCGGTAGTGCATGTGCGGCGCCAGGGCGTAGATCAAAACATCGGTAGAGAACTGATACCAATTGCTTCGCTCATAGTGACTGTCTTGCGCGGGAATGCGCAGGTCCTTGCGATTAAAGACATGTGTCTCTAAGAGATGCTCGGGCTTCTTATCGGCCCAGATAATTCCCATTTCCGAGATGTCTGGCTGCTCCTCTGCTCCAGTCGGCGTGTAGTGCATCTCCAGCACGATGTCGCTGCCCTTAGGCAATTGCAGCGCGTAGCCTTTTGGATAGGTGTGCGCATTGAAATCATCTCCGGGAACGTAATCGCCGATCTTGCGAACTTTATCGCCGGTAATGCCATAGAACTGCAGCGTCGCTAAGTTCCCGTTGATGTCGGTGTCGCCAGCAGGGCCCACAATTGCGCCAATATGGTGCACAACCGATTTATTGCCTGGCCGGACTTCTACCGCTTGGATGTAGCGATCTTCAGGGAAGTTGGCTTTGATGCGATAGTATTCATACTCGTCCAATTTCTCTTTTGGCACGATGTAGGGCTCCGGCATTTTGAAAATGACATCCGGCTTGCCGATCTGCCATTCCCCACTCGCGGGCCAGTTCCGCGGAGTAGGCGCGTCTTTTGGGTCGCCTTGCGAAAAAGTATCGTCCATTCCCCAAGCCACAAATTTCTTTATCTCGTCGTCTGAAAGATACAGATCTCCCACTAACGAATTCTTAGATTTATCGCCGACAAAACCATGCCATGGCGGCATCACCCGTTGGATGATTCTGTCTTTCATTATGGGATAGAGCGAAACCACTGTGTCGTAATCTTCGAAGGGGGAGAACAGGTTAGCGCCTGCTTCGCCGGTGCGATGGCACTGCAAGCAACGGTTTTGCAAAATCGGCAGGATATCTTTGTAATAGGTAACACTTTGGCGATCCGCATTGGGGACTTCCCATTTGGAATCTTCCGCAACGATCTTGCAACCCGAAGCCGCACGATCGGCGTGAGCGAGAAAGTTTCCTTTAGCAATCCCGTCTAAAACATCTTGGAGATGTTCCTTGTTGGTGCTCTTGGCATTGCCGCCGCCAAACCACTGCCCGTCGACTGGGCCCCGATAGATGGGAGTAAAAATAGTGTCGCGCGTATCCAATACAACGACTTCGGGCGTAAGCGTCAGCCCCAATTTCTTTGCCCAGGGAGCTTCGGGGTCGTCCTTATAAACCGGCAACGCCAATTTATTTTCCAAAGCGTAGAGCGCCATGTCGGCGATGTCGTCCGTGCCATTGGGGAAAAGCGCGATCATGTCCACGCCATTAGCGTGATACTGGGCCTTGAGCCGATTTAATTTTGGAATGAGCCGCTTAGCTAAAGGGCAAATGGCCGAAAAGGTGACCACCACGATTGCTTTGGTCGAGCGCGCCGATTTGTCCTTGGGCCGGTAGACCAAATCTTCCGGCATCACTTGCTTGCCGCGAATGCCAGTCAACTTGTGCCCAAAAATAATGGCCTGCGCTGACGGGCAGACCAGAAAGCTAAATACAAAAATGAATAAAAACGTCCGTTGAAGGCCCCAAGACATATTCCCCATCCCTTCACATCATGATAAGTCCCAATGAGTAAGAGGTAATAAAGGGGCAGGGCTTATGCAAGTATTGTTTATCATGTTCGTGTTTGGAGTTTTGTTTCCGTCTGTAACATCGGCGACAACTACCGGGGATTCCGTCTGCGAACCCCTTCGCGCGGCTGCTAGTCGACGGGTGAGTCTCGACATCGCTCGGTTCTACGAACTGCAAAAAAAATTTCGCACAGCGCTGGAGCAAGCAGATAGAGGTCTGCGCGCTCTGCCGCCCTCCGAACAAGCGATTTGGAAAGAAGCGCTTCATTGGGAGCTCATGGAGCGAAACAGTTTGCCAAATCAACGTTACAAACTGCAGGAACTCAAAACCGCTCGCCGCTGGCTTTTCTCCAACACTCCCGGACTCGAGAAACCTTTTTTCGCGCCGTTGCGCTCTGCCATCACTCCTTACATTGACGCGGTAGAATCTTTTTCCATTTCTGATTTTCCGGCGGCTTACCAAGAGCACATCGGCCGCGCCTACAAGCTTTGCTTGGAAGTTCAGACCACGCGCACGGGTAGCTCCGCACGCGCACTCGGACAAGAATTAGGCTGGCTTAGAGCCCGCGGAGTTTGTCTCTCTGAAGTAGCGCGCGTTGAGAAATCGCTTTCCCACTCCAATGTCTCGCTGAAAGTAAGCAAAAACTTTATTGATCGACTCTTTGCGCGGCAGAATAAAGGCGAGCAAGTAAAACAAACGTCGGTAAATCAGACGGCAACGTTGCCGCTTGGTTTTTTGGGCAG
The DNA here is from genome assembly GCA_022842225.1 of bacterium. Classification (GTDB taxonomy): domain Bacteria; phylum Bdellovibrionota; class FAC87; order UBA2466; family UBA2466; genus JALHPX01. The sequence goes on along the minus strand of JALHPX010000199.1, from coordinate 2,862 downwards.
AGAAAAACAAGTGCAGATCCGCGGCTCCGCTACCACCCAGGGTGCGGTGAGCTTGTCGTTGGTTCCTAATTTGAGCAGCGCCGAAATTAAACTCTCCTTTTCCGGCTACACCCGTTCCGTTTCCACTTCGGGACAAGGGCAGGTGCAATCGACTTCTGTCACCTCGGGAGCGGTGGGTGCGGATCGGTCCGTGTTTCTGACTCCACAAGGAATGCAGTTTGGCGACGTGGTCCCGTGGAGCCAGGTGCAATCGGTGCCGCAATCAATCACGGCCCGCAGCCGCCTGGTTGAGCGCTTGGCGTGGCGCAAAGTAAGCTCTCCGCTCGTCCATCAGGCGACGCAGGCGCAGGCCAATCGCAGTGCCACCACACAAATCAGCTCCGCCTTCGAGGCGGAGATCGCCAACGCGATGTCGGAGTCGCAGGCTAAGCTGGCAAAGTTGCAAAAAGCCGTTGAGGGCTTTGGCGAAATCACGGTTCCCTTTGAACGCGAAGGGAGTGTGCCTGTCTTTTCTGGCTCGTCTTCCACAAACAACGAAATCTTCTTAGAAGCGAACCAAATCAAAGGGCCGCAGTTTGGCGCACCTACGCGCTGCCAAGCAGATTTTGACATCAGGAAACTAGGGCGGAGCGCAGACGTCATGGGATGCGTGCACGAGTCCTTTATCAACAATACTTTTGAAACTGCGTGGGGCGGCAAGTGGATTAGCGACGAGTACTTCATGGAAATGTCCAAGATCCTGCAGGCTGAACTTCCAATGGATCTCATGGTGCATTCGCGCACCCCGCGGTGGCGCTTTCACCCGCGCCCCTTGCAGCCGGTGATTTGGAGTCTTGAAAAGAAGACCGACGAAATCGGCATCAGTGTCCACTTAGATCAATTGGAGTACGGCAGTGAGCTCTATTCGGGTCCCATTACCGCCAGTACCGAGTACGCGCTTCAAAAAGACGAGTTTGGAGCCTATTTGCTGGCGCGCAAGAGTCCCGTGCAAATGGATTGGCCAAGCGCTCCTTCGGCCGAAGTCTTGGCGGCGATCGATCGCAAGTTCCAGGCTCTGCTCGCAGAAAAGCTAGATGCCAAGGGGATAGTCATTCCCGATGGCGGCTTTACCGGCGTCATTGCCAAAGTAGAACCGCACTTTGTTTCTTCCACTGGGGGCTGGCTGTATTTCGCAGTTCCTGTTACGGATACTTTGCTCGACGAGGCCATGGCCTTGCAGTCGACGCCGCAGCCGTAAAAATGTGGGAGTTTCGTGATTCGAGTTCTTGGCTTTGGCCATTTAGTTGCTCTTGGAATTAATTCTGTCATTGGTGCCGGGATTTTTATCGTCCCCGGCCCTCTAGCGCGCCTGGGGATTGCTTCGGTTTTTGTCTTCCTCTTAGCCGGCATTCTGCTTCACCCCATTGCGCTGTGTTTTGCCCATTTAGGGCGCCTCACCGATCGCAGCGGCGGCGCCTATGCCTACGCGCACATGGCCTTTGGTCCGATTACGGGGTTTCTAGTCGGCTGGGTGACTTGGATTACGGCGGTGCTCAGTACGAGCACCGTGGGGAGTGCGGTCGCTATCTATCTGACTTATCTCGATCCAGGGATGGCTGCTTATTCCGTTCATTGCGGTGTCTTGGCCATTTGTCTCTTTGGCTTTGTGAATTATCTGGGAGTGCGCGCAGGTGGCCGGACGACAGAGGTGCTCACGGTTTTAAAGACGGTGCCCTTAGTTTTGATTGGAATCTGCGGCGTGTTTTATGTGCGGCCCGAAACGTTTTCGATTCCGGAATCACTCGGTAGTTCTGTTTTTGGCATGCCGATCTTGATGACGATTTTTACCTGCTGCGGATTCGAAGTGGTGCCCTACATTGCGGGTGAAACCAAAAAGCCTAAAGAGTATGTGCCCAAAGCAATTTTGATTTCTTTGTGGGTTCCAATCTTGCTCTATTGCTTGATTCAGCTGGGAATCCTCGCAGGCGGATCGACGTCGGACAATGCGCTCACCGATCAGGCGCGTTTCCTGTGGGGCGAGACCGGCGCTCTTTTGGTAAATGCTACCGGGCTGATTTCCGTGATTGGATTTCTAGCGGGCACTATTCTCGGAGCTCCGAGGCTTCTCATGGTTTTGGCAGAAGATCACCCGCTGCCGAAAACACTGCTCGCGATTCACCCGCGCTACCAAACCCCGCATGTTTCGATTGTCGTGACGACGATTGCCGCCGCCGGATTTGCTCTGATTGGCGATATTGGCAGTTTGATAGAGCTCACGTCGTTGGCCTTTCTGCTACAGTTCTTTGCCAGCACCGTGGCGCTTTATATTTTGGCCAGTCGCGGGCGTACCAAGGGGCGGGTCGCCGCTGTTTTAGGAACTCTCGTCACTTGTTTCTTCCTGGCTCAAGTAAATTTAGCCAGTTGGTTAGTGTTCGTTTTGGTTTCGCTAGTCGGTCTTTTATTTCGCGCTTATCGGCGATAGGTTTACTGCACACATGCAAGTGATTCAGACGCTCGAGCCCATTCTGCAAATTATTCAAAAGTCGGGAAGTGAAACGCTTTTGCTCTTGGATATAGACGAAACTTTGCTCACCGGCGGCGATGGTTTTGGCGGCGAGCGTTGGTATGACGATCGGATTCGCAAAAGCGTTCAAGACGGCATGGCTGAAGAGGATGCGGTCTTGGAGGCCAACGCTGCGTGGGAAGCCGCGCAACCGGATTTGCCGGTCGCTATTACGGAAGCGACTGTTTTAGAAATTTTAGAAACGGCTAAGCGGCGCAAGGTCTTTACGATGGGGCTCACCGCGCGACGGCCGGAGACCTCCGCGCTGACGGCGCGCCAACTGGCGTCGATTGGCATCAATCTGCGCCCCACCGAATGGC
>JALHPX010000198.1 GCA_022842225.1 bacterium | reverse complement strand
CTGCAGCACGAATGCCTGCCTCCGACATTTTTGCCAGCATTTCCGCAGCGGGCTGGGCGTGCGTTTTTTCGGGGTGATCGAAATGCATGTGGGCGTCGATTATGGGAAAATCGAGCCTCTCAATCGACTCCGAGGAGGGCACGGGCGCTGTCGGTACTGGCAGTGCTGCCGCCGACTGGCCTAGTGGCTGGGTGTGCGAGCAGCCCATGGAAAGTGCCAAAGTCAGGGTGGTAAGGACCAGTAGTCTCATAATATTCCTCGAATAGGCGTGTAATTTCCGACGATTACAAAGAATTTTCAAGCGGGTTGATCTGAACGGCTCAGAGCGGTAAACACTTCCTTCTTTCGTGTAAAATAGATGAAAATGAAATCGATCTTTAATTTCCGTCTTACAGCGTTTCAGGCGATTGCCGCCCTAGCGGTTCTGCACGCCTTGCCGGCCGCAGCGCTGTGCCCACAACTTTTGGCGCTCCTGGGACAACGCGATCAGTTTTCCGATCAGCCGACCCTCAACGCTGCCGCCAACGCGGTCATTCGAGAGCGACTTGCGGCCAAGAAGCCAGTCCCCGACTTGGGTGGCATGCCGCCGGTAGGTACTGTCCAAATCGAACATTTTCACGACCTGATCAAAGTAAAGGAACGCTTCGGTACTGCTGAAAATCCACTCCCGACGCGAGACGCCAGTTTATCGGGAGCTAAAGTAGAAGTGACGACCAACAGTGGAATCGTCGTCATTCGACCTGCAAACTCTAAGTACCGCGAAGAATTTAATTACGACATCAAATCGGTGCGAGAAGCGCCGGCCTACGATGCTGTTGTACAAGAAGTCGAAACTCCTAAAGGCGCGCGCTACTTCCGTCCGATGGCAGGAGAGCATGGGTCGTCGAAAGCAGGTCGGACGTTGGCGGCTTATGTCGTCGACCAATCCTTAAAAGTGGAGACGGTGCCGGTTTCGAAGTGGGCGGAAGTCAATGGACGACTCGGCACGATTAGTGAAGTCGCTGATGGCAGAGCGCCTGTTTTAGGAATGAAGGAGCTCCTCGCGCAGGGCAAAGTGGATCCACGGTCTGCATATGATTGCATGGCCGCTGAATTCCTGCGAGGCAACGTCGATGGATCGAAGCGCAATGTACGGATCGACGGCAAGGGACGGATGCGCGTCTTTGATCATGATTTTGCCTTCTCAACGGGGTTATCGCCGATTAAATCTCACGTTGTCGAAGATCCGCAGGATATTTTGGTGGGCGTGGATTTGCCGGAGTTCTACACAAAGGAATTTGCCGAGAATTTAGCCAAGTGGACACCGACAAAGATTCGCGGGAAGTTAGAGTTCCTTATTACCGATGCCGAAGTCGAAGGCGTTATCTTCCGACGAGAAATTCTGCTCAAAGATATGGAACTGCGTCCGCAGTCCGTCCTGCCTTAATTATTGCACGCGCACACTCGGCGTTGATTGGCCCCCGAAGCGCCTGATGCGGGATTTTGCGCCGAGTAGAGCACACCCGAGTAAGAGTTATAGGACCAAACGCAGCTCAGTCCATTGCCTACGTTGGCAGTGTTGAGCGCGACCAGGCCATTGGGTGCCAGCAGGGAAGTGAGTACCTGGCTGCAGCCCGAGAGCGTGTGGGCAAAGAGTGCTTTACTCGAGTTGTAGTTACCGCGGTTTGAACAAACCGAAGTGCAACTTTCTCCGACCGCACCCATGTACCAGCACGTGTTGTTTACAGTGGCCGCGCCGCAGGTACTGCTTGGGTTTAAGTTTAGAGTGCAGTAGCCAACGCCGGTTGCGGTTTGCACCATCCCCGTGATGGTGCGTGCGCTTGTGGCGGTCAATGTGCGGTTCCACACGGTGGCTGTCGGTTGCTGACTCACATAGGTTGAGCCGCTGTACCCCATTGTCGTCGAGAACGAGCTTCCGGAATTCGGTGCGTTGATGTGTGAAAGCGTCGCAACAAATGCCATTCCCGGAGTGGGCGCCGGGTTGGATGCGGAGAGAGTGCACACGGGAACGGCTGCACCCCCACCCACTGTTACGGGTGCGGAGTAACAGCTCGAGGAGCCCGCAGCATTCGAAACGCGCGCTTCAACCGAATAAACCCCGGGGGATGGAAAGCTGATGCTGCGAACCCATCGCGTGGAGGGATCGCTAATGGGCGAGACCTGCACGTTTTGAATGGTTACTGTCGGAAGCGGGGATGCTGGCGTGGCGCTAACGACGAATTGCATTGGTGTATTGGGCGCCAAATTCGTTGGATATTGCGTGAGATTGAAATTGCACGACGGAGCCGCAACGGCTGGTCCCACGGTGATAGGAGCGGAAAGGCAGCTATTACTGCCTCCTGGGCCGACAACTACGACGGGGATAGCATAAGTTCCTGCGGGTTTAGAGACGAGAGTAGTCATCGTGCCGCTAGCAAGCCGACTGGCTTCGACATAAACGTCCGTCACCGGACTGCCGGCGCCAACGCTTACTGTTACGGATATCGGAAAGACGGTCGGCATTCCCACGAACGCACCGGGAGCTGCAACTACGGTGCAGGTGGGTTGCGGGTAATTAGACGGGGCTTGCTTTACTTCGATGGAAGTCTGACAAGTCTTCGTTGCTGTTCCCGAAGAGAAGGTGGTTTCGACGACAAAGTTGCCGTAGGCCGAAATTCTGCCTTGGAACTGATGCGAAGTTTGGGCAGTGGTCGACGCGCCCAGCAACGTGATCGGTGTGCCGCTCAAAGTGCGCAGGCTCGATACCAGGGCGGCCTTGGACGTCATCGCCGAAAAATTAAAAGTCGGTGCAATCAGCGGAAGGCCGTTTTCTCCCGGCCCGACGGTGATCTGTGTCGGATTGGCTTGAAACCCCGAGCAGTCGAATGCCGTCGAAGCCGCGGAAATGGTGATGGCCGGGGAGCTTATCGTCATGCTGGAAACGACGCTGCCGTTGCCATCGAGCAGTTGCAGTACTCCGCTTTCAACAAAGGACCCGGCTTGGAGAAAGCGCTTGGTGTAAGTGCCGTTGCTACTAAAGGTGACGGGCGATCCGCCATCGGAGCGCAAAAATCGAAAACTGTTTCCACCCGTCGCGACAATCTGGAAACTCACATCAGTGTTCACCAGCAACGTGCCGCTGTTGGACGCAAGTATCAGGCTCCCTTTTAAAACAGTGGGGTTAATCTGCGATTGTCTGTCCTCGTTTTTGGTGCAGGCAGCAAAGAGAAAAGTGACTGCAAGTAAAGCAGTGGCAGTGAACGAACGATAAGCGGTAATCCGCATGGTCCCCCCCGAGAATGCGTACCTAGTTATTGAAAAATGCAAGCGCCGCGCCAGGGTGTTGAGGCTACTAACAGGCGTCGGAAATTTATTGCGCGCTGAACTATTGTACACACCCGCATCGGCCGACGCTAACCTAGCTGAATCACTCACGCCGGAGCGTCCCGGTCTTAAACACCTATGGTAAATTAATCCCTACGGAGAATTTTTTGAGTCTGTTTCGCAGGAATATTCCGATCCTGATCGTGATTGCTTTTGCCGCAGTGGCTTATTTCTGGGATTTGTCCTTTAGTAGCCTATGGCTCGATGAAGCGGAGACCCTTCAAGAGACGATATCCCTTGCATCAGTGTGGGCCGAACGGGGCAATGCGCTGCTCTATTGCACCGTGATTTGGGGCTGGCGAAACCTCTTTGGCGATACAGCCTTTGCGTTGCGTAGCTTCTCCGCGCTGTGCACCTTAGCTTCAATAGGATTTGTATACGCAATCGCTCTTCGACTGGGGAAGAGCCGTGCGGTGGCAATTGTTGCGGCGGTGGCTTTCGCGTCTTTGCCTTTTACCTTGATCTACGCGCGGGAGGCTCGCACCTACGCATTGTGGACGCTTTGCGCGCTAGGCTGCTTTCATGCGTTGCTTCAATTCGACGGAAAATTTAAACATTCCTGTCAGTTCTTGTTGTGGAGTTGCTTAGGTCTTCTCGCTCATAACTACATGATTGTTTTCTCATTCGGGTTTGCGTTTTTTTTTCTGATGCAGCGGCAGCATCTTCAAAAAGTCTTTTGGGTCCACTTTCTCTACGGCTCGTTTGGACTTTTGTTGCTGATTCGACTGATAGCGAAGGCAGATGTCCCGTCAGATTATTTCGATACCTTTTTCTGGAGTGGTGCAGTCGTCGATTCGTTGCCGTCGATGATAGCCAATACGCTTTTTCGGAAATGGCAGATGCCTTTCCCCGCTTTGCGGGGCTGGCAAATCGGGATGGCCATCGCAACATTTTCCTTAGCAATCTTGGTTTACCTGTGGGCAAATGAGGAGCGGCGTACCGCTCTCGCGTTGGCTTGTGGGGCGTGGCTGCCTTTTATTCTGCTCTACGTTCTTCCTATTCGTCGGTATTCGCGACTTTACTCCCCGTCGGTACCCTTGATTTGCACGCTGTTGGTTCTCCCGCTGGCGTTTGTTCGAAATCGGGTACATCTCGTCGCCGTGGGCGTGGGTGTCGCTGTGTTCTTCGGGTTTTCCGTGTACCAGGCGAAACCAATCTACACAATCGACTTCGAACCTTGGAAAGAGCTGTGTCACCAAGTGCACCAGCATCGCGCGCAGGCGCCGCTGATTTGGGTGACGGCGGAACATGCTGTCGATGCGTTCCAGTATTGTTACCGAGGTCGTGGCGTGATTCGCACATTTTCGGACAGTCCGGTCGATATCGTTGGTAACCTCAAGGGCTCCAGCAAAGCTCTGTTCGTTTGGGTTATCTATGCCCACTCGCAGAGAGCCAGCGAGCCGCATCTGCTCGCCGGCATGGGCGAGCTACAAAGACGCCAACGTACGGACTACGCCTTTGGTCCGTATATCAAGGCCTACCGCTTCGGACCCCCTGGGGTGAAAAATCCTTTATGACTGCGGTAGTTTGGTCTACTCTGCTGACCTTCTGTTGATTCCATTTACGGGGTGTAGCGCAGTTGGCTAGCGCGCTTCGTTCGGGACGAAGAGGTCGCCGGTTCAAATCCGGCCACCCCGATTATTAAGTTAAGGTTAACCTTAACCTCCGAGACAGAAACCAGAGCCCGCCACGTATCACGGATCCTCCATTTAATCGTCGATTGACACGCCACAACGCAAACGAGTACAGCCTCGGGGTCCTATTCATCGGCACAGGGAGGTATTCGTGAAAGAGAAACGTTTATTTATTGCGAGCTGTTTAGCTTTGGTCGCGACGTCGATGGCCTTCTCCATCCGCGCGGACATTATCCCGGCTTTAAAAACCGACTTTGGTTTTAACGATACCGAAATGGGACTCATTGCAGGACCCGGACTCTGGGGTTTTGCGATTACGATCGTATTAGGTGGAATGCTTCTCGATGCAGTCGGGATGAAAGCGCTGATGATTGCAGCGTTTGTCGGGCACGTTGCCGGCGTCATTCTGACGATCTTTGCGCAAGGTTACCAATCCCTTTATTTCGCCACTCTCTTAATTGGATTAGCCAACGGCACTGTCGAAGCAGTGACGAATCCTTTAGTCGCCACGATTTATCCGAAAGAGAAGACCAGGGCCCTCAATATGTTGCACGCTTGGTGGCCGGGTGGGTTGATTGCCGGCGGAGTGGGGGTGCTGATTATCACCCAAGTGATGGGTCTGGGAGTCGGAGCTTCGTTGGGCGCAATCAGCCTAGGTTGGAAAGTGAAGATGGCGCTCATCCTGGTGCCGACGCTGCTTTACGGTGTCTTGATCTTAAAACAAGAGTTTCCAGTAACGGAGCGCGTGGCTGCAGGCGTATCCACGGCACAAATGTGGGCTACCGTTACTCGTCCGCTTTTTTTGTTATTTGTTTTCTTAATGATGCTGACCTCCGCAACGGAACTTGGCCCCGATCAATGGGTTGGTAACCTGTTGCAGAACTTAGTTGGAATCCAAGGCGTGGTGCTTTTGGTTTACACAGCAGGCATCATGTTCATCCTGCGCTATTTCCTAGCGGGCTACATCGTCAAGAGTGTGGGACCGATGGGCGTGCTGATGGGCGCTTCGATCCTGACGTGTATCGGATTGTACGCACTCAGCATGGCAGATACCGCACTTTGGGTTTTCGCCGCGGCGACGATTTTC
>JALHPX010000197.1 GCA_022842225.1 bacterium | reverse complement strand
CCCGAACCCCATCGCCAGCAGACCTGGAAACATTTCTGCGTCTTTATCAAAACCTGCGGCAAGCCCCACTCGACCTCGAAAGGTAAGTTGCGGCGCTGCGCTGAGGACAATCACGCGGCCGCGCTTGAACACACGCTGAGAGATTTTCAGTCGGTACTGCCATAAACGCAGCGCCCATTTACCAACGCCATGCGCGAGCTCGGGATTGAGACGAAGGAGGAGGAAGTGAAAAACCACGGTAACGAAACGCATTTGAACCCTATTCCTAACCTTGATTGAGCATGGGTTTCAACCGAGTAGCATGATAAAATTTTTAGTACGCCATGGGCATCTTCCAAAAAACTATCGTTTGGAACGCCCTATTTGCCGTCTCCGTTACGGCAGTCGCCGCACCCGGCCTTAATCAATTGATCCCATCTTCAGAGCCCGAGGCAAATTCGAAAGAGCTCGACCCGTCGGTAAACCCCGCGCTTTCTGAGACCAAAGAGTTTGAAGATATCGGCAGCTCTCAAAGCTCCGAACAAGAAATTCTCCCCGCGCCCGAATATTTGGAATTTAGCGAACTAGATCCTCTGCCGGAGGGATTGATCGAGTGGAGCCCCAATAGCGCGCGCTTTCTCTACCTGAGTCAAAACGAACTGCCCTACGTCTATTTCATGGGCAAGATCAAAGCCGGTCACGAACTGATGTTTGAAAATCAGTTTATTCAGCCCGATCAAGAAAAACGCGAGTTTAGCATTCGCGTTCCACTCCGTCTGAAGCCCACGGTGTTTCAGTTTCGTATCTCCGATGGCCAGGGCAAATTGGTTCTCTTTCGTCTCGTCAATTTCTGGCTCAAACTGCCAAGTACTTTTAGCTACAAGATCCAAACCAAGTCGGGCGTCGTCGAAATCGGTAAAAGCTTCTTCACCCGCTTTGAGCATTCTGCGTTTGCGCAACTCTACTCTGCCAATCATCCAGCAAGTATTGTGGATCTCGATGCACTTAAGCACGCAGAACTCACGTTTCGCGTCTATGCTCCGCCTCAGCGTGAGGAAGTTTACGACGGTTGGGAACTTGAAGTTCGCGACGAGAATGCAAAGATCATAAGCCGGATAAAGCGCTACGGTTTTCCTCCCGCATACGTCGACTGGCGCGAACTTGGACTCAGTTCTATCCCGCGCGGCGAATACAGCTATCGCATCAATCTCTTTAACCAGGGAAAACTCTTTGAGGGCGCAGCTAATAAATTTCAAACGATGGAAGGGCTCTCCATCGTGAAGCACGATTTTCTTCCCGATGTGGTCTTAGAACCTCGCGGTGAACTGGGTTATCTGCGCTTTACCAACAAGCGCCAGCTCTCCTACGACAACGAGTACCTTGCCGCCGATCTAGCGCTGGTGTTTTTTAATCGCTACATCTTACGCGGCTTCGGCATGGCGTCTATCCATAGCACAAATCCAACAGCAACGATGGCAAGCGCGCGCGGCGGAGCCGGCATGCGGTTCTTTGGCGATGGGTATGGCTGGTTGGGGCGACCCTACCATTTCCGCGTGGATGTCCTAGCGAATTACTCGGCTACTACGATCTCACCCGAGTCTTCTGTGCGGCGGTTTACTACTTTTAGTCTTCTTGTCGAACCGCATATGGTGATTTGGCGCTACCACTACCTCACACCGTGGGTGGAATTTGGCATGTCTCCGGACATGGGTACGCAAAAGCTGAGTGCAGGATTTGGCTACGATTTCTATGTACGACCTTGGTCCGTACGAGTTGGGATGAATATCGCTTACGATTGGCTGATGCGCTACACGCCACGACCGGATCTACAATTTGGCGTATTTAGGACAGGCGCGTCGTTTACGTTTTTCTTATAGGGACTTCTTCGGGCTACGGGGTGGTGGATGCCGGCAAGCGATCGGCTCCAAAGAAGTGTGCTGAAAACTTCGCCTCGGGATCAATCAAGCCTTGGAACTGCGTCGGCACTCCGATTTTAAAATCACTGAGCCTTAGCGGAAACTCACTTCTCACCTGAATGAGATTCCCCGTAAGTCCCTTTTTCTTCACCATCGGACCATCTTTCCAAAACGTAATCCGCACCGGAAGAATCATCCGCGTCTCGACTTGGTTAGCAGAAAGCGTGCCCTCGACTTTGCCGGTTACTGTCATTCCGGGTTTTAAAACCGGCGCCGACACTTGGGCAAAGCGATTAAAACTGAAAACCGCCACGGGCTGCTTGGTCGCGCCCAAGAACAGATCCCTCACCTTTGCATTACGCGCTGGCATTCCCGTCTCAAACGTCCGCACGTCGACTTCAAACGATCCCTTCACGCCCTCTTTGAGATTGCCTGGATCGAGTTCGAGCCAGCCAGTAACAAAATTGGTTTGGCCCACCACGGTTTCCAGCGGAGCTTCGGATACAAAATAAACCAGATTGCGAAAGCCAACGTCCTTCACTTCAAAACGAGTGGGCGTGGCAAACAAGGAATGGCAAAGGAGAGACGCGAAAACGAGTGCGGGAAGTGAACTTTTATTGCGCTGCAGTGGCATTCCACTGAATACGGTAAATCCTCACGGCCTGATTGTCGACGTTCGCGTAAACGTGGCCATCATTCCAGGAGACCGCCATCCGGAGCAGGTTTACGCCGGTGTCGATTCTATCCACCGCGTTGCCTGCCGCATCGAAGACATAAATACCGCGAGGACGATTAGAAAAATTTCCACCGGCAGGATTCGTAATCGGCTCATGCTGAACGTATAGATACTTCGGTGTCGAGACTACGTTGGCCACATGGAGTTCGGTGTACGAACCCGCTGGAATCAAGCGGCCATCGTTGGCCATATCAAACATCACCATGCGATCGCCAAATGCGACGTAAATACGATTATTGAAAATCGTGGCACCGGTCACGCAGCAAACGGCCTGGCCATTCGCTCCATACGCTTCCCGACGAATCAACGCGAGAGCGACCGTTGAGCTATCGACGGTATAAACGAAATCTTGTTTGCGAAAGCCGTAATAGACCGACCTATTGGGATTTTGCACCATCGCTTCATAGGCGTAAGCATCATCGGCTTGAACCGTGTTGCCATTTACTGCTCCTTGCTTGCGACCCATCTCCGCGGGAAACGAATTGGTGATGTTTGCCATCGACAAGCCAACGTTGCCGCTCATGTAGGCGATATTGCCAAAAATCTCCAGAGCACCGCGGGCGTAATAATCCGTAATCCAGGCACCTTGCGAGGTGGTAGCTGCGGTGTACGCGGGGATATTGTCCGCGATTGCAAAAGTCTTAGATGGGTTTTCTGGGTTCGGCGAAACCTCCCAGCGTGTAAAACCAAACGGCCGACCGGTCATAAAGAGCGACGCGCCCTTGATTTGCATTTGTTGCACGACCGTCGCGGAGCCGTTGAACTGGCGATCCGAAACGAAAACTAAGCTGGAGGAAGTGGCCGGTAACGTCGAGAGATTGGGGCCTTGGTTCACCGTCTTGGAGCGGTTGTCCGTGCACCCGGCGACGAAAACGATAAGTGCGAGTAAGCCTTGGATTAGATTTTGGTTTCGGCCGTACATGCAGACTCCGATGCTGTCGTTTCAATAGTGCGTTCTACCCATTAAGGATGCAAAGAGCGTGCACAAGGCGCCCGGCTTAAGTACCTGAAAACATAGGACCCATTTCCACTTCCCAGGGTGCGTTTTGTCGACGGCCGCCACGCTTGTAGCGACCGTAGACAGTGAGTCTCTAACCCTTATCGGCATTTTGCGGAGACAGTTCTAGGCCCCTTGTCGAACTTTTTGACAGTCTATTTGCACCGGCCGTGCGGGAGACGTCTTGGCACACCATTGCATTTAGGACTGCGGACAGCGCCGCCATTCGCGCGCCGTGCCGGGAGGATTTGTTATGAGACAAGGTTTACGGATCGTTACTAGCCCAGGAACTTTTTTTAACCAGCTGCAGTGGTCAAGAAACCACTGGCTGATTTTAGCCACGTTCTTGACCCTCGCTGTCGTCGAGACCCATGTTGGCTCGAGCCAAAATTCTCACCGCATGATGGCAGATTTACTCTCTGCTCAAATGGGCGTCTCGTTTGGAGTCGCTCTTGGTCTTTTGACAGCCGCTCGGCTGACTCTATTACTCGCCGCTGCAACTCTGGGCGCCTGGGTGATTTGGTTGGTTGGTGGATTGTTTGGACAACAATCTTCTCGCCGCGTTTTGTTCCGACGTCTCTCGATCGTGGCAACGGTAATCTTAGCCGGCTACACGATGCGCCACTTTACCGACTACCACCAGTACGCTGGCTATGCTGGTTGGGCTGTCATTGTGTGGGGCGCTTTACTCGGATTCTTCGCTCTGCGTGAGCAGTTTGGTCTGAGCCGCTTTGAAGCCGCTGTGATGGGCAGCTTCGCGCTGTTAGCCGCCATGACGAGCTGGCAAGTTACCCAAGATGTCGTCGAGCAAGCGGTGCGCACTCAATTGGCGCATCGTCCGGAAATTACTTTAAAGAAATCGCAGTTGCGATAGTCCGACGAACGAAAGTCGGTTCGCCCTTTGCGAGTTTTTTGCTCTTTCTCCAGGAATTGAAGCTCTTGTAATTGCGATTCGCGATCTGAAAGATTGTGGTCTTGCCGTGTGGCTTTAAAATTCCCATATCCTTCAATTGCATTCTGTCGAGTCCTGCTAAACCAGCAGCACCAAACCCTGCGACGTCGCGGCCGTTGCCGAACATGCCGTTAGCGCCAGCAAACGATCCAGCGGCTTCTCCCGAAGCTCCAAGCACTGCAGAACCATTCTTGCCACTTGCTCCGTGACCGGCAGCGCCGCCACCGTTGCTAGTGCCTGCTGTCGTCGAAAAAGTTCCCGATTCGCCATTCTTACTGCCACTCGCGCTTGAAGAAGCGATGGAGCGGCTGGTTTCATCCATTCCTAAAACCGAGGCGGCAGCGTTGCCTTCTTCCTCGCCCACGATGGCGCCTAAGTTAACGTTTTCAAAGTTGCCCATCGCCGCGACCTCAGAAGCGGTGAAATTTCCTTCTTGGCCGATAGCCGAGATCACTTGCTCCGGCGTGGTGTATTCGCCATTCACGATGCCATTTACAAACTCTTCTGGGTTAACTCCCATGGCGCTTAACGCCGCCGGCACTGCGGGGTTGCTATTGATAGCGTTGGCAACGGCTTCCGGATTGTACGAACTTGCTTGCGCAGCCGGAGCATTTTCGTCGTAACGCAACGTGTTCTCTTGGGCATTGTTGGCCCCAGCCGTCTGACCGGTGGCTCCTGCTTGCGCAAACTCAATTGCGCCCATGGTCGCTAAAGTGACGCCCAATGGAATATTCATCGCAGCGAAGGCAGCGGCGGAGGCGCTCATCAGCGCGATACCGGCTCCAATGGCAGCGCCTTGGCCAGAATTTCCGGTGCCCGTAGCGCTATTTGCTTTCTGCTCACGGCCGCTGACAGTATCGACCGGCAGCGTGTTGGTGATTGTATTTGGATTGGAGAAAAATCCGCTCTGTGTCTGCGGTGGAATCACAGTGGGGACAGTCGGCGTGGTTTGCGTCGGAACAGGAGCCACCGGAGGGGGCGCTTCTTCTGTCCAAGCACAGGTACTTTGCAAGCTAAACAGAATCAGCATTACGATCTTCGTTGTGGTTTTCATTGTTGCTTCTCCAAAGTTGTTTTGCAATTAAGTGAACCGGTGGAGCACATGCCTCCGACCATCGAGCTAATGAACGAAAATTGACTGCCGTTGCCGCCCTCGGTGTGGGCCGGCGCAGATTCTTCACTGCTCGTGGGCCACATTCCGACGGATGCTGTCGATACAAAACCTTTCGATCCCGACGAGTAACCCGAACCTTCAGAAGAAGATTCGCTGCTTGTGCCGCCGCTGGAGCTGCCGTAGGTCTCCGAGCCGGTGCGAGAGTATTTGTACGTGATCTTGCCGCCGGGCTCTCCGCCACCGCTATAGCCAAGACCGTTGAAAATGGTGTCGGTAAACCCATTGCCGCCCGAGCCACTTGGACCGGACACTCCGCCGCCGGCAAATCCTTGTCCACCCGGAAAATCGCCACCGGCATTGGCAGCTGCGTTAGTAGCAGCACCAGGGCCGTTGCTAGGAATCGTCGGTAAACT
>JALHPX010000196.1 GCA_022842225.1 bacterium | reverse complement strand
ACTTGGAATTCATCGCCGACAGACGGCACTTCACCCAATCCGAGCAACTCGACCGGCATACCCGGCATTGCTTCGGTAAGCTTTTTGCCCAAGGTTGAGGTCATCGCGCGCACTTTGCCGTAGGCCGTGCCGCATACTGCGATGTCGCCTTGCTTCAGAGTGCCTTGCTGTACGAGAACCGTGGCGATAGGCCCGGTGGATTTTTCCAACCGCGACTCAATGACAGTGCCTTTAGCAGGCACATCGAAGCTCGCTTTGAGCTGCAGCATTTCCGACTGGAGCAGAATACTTTCTAAAAGCTGATCGACGCCTTTTCCAGTTTTCGCAGAGACGTTGACGTAAATCGTGTCACCGCCCCACTCTTCTGGGTTCAATTCCATGCCAGCCAAAGTTTGCTTAATTTTGTCTGGATTGGCGTCCGGCAAATCAATTTTGTTCACCGCCACGATGATCGGCACGCCGGCAGCCTTGGAGTGAGCAACAGATTCCTGGGTTTGTGGCATCACGCCATCCACGCCAGAAACTACAATGACGACGATATCAGTAACTTTAGCTCCACGCGCACGCATTGCGGTGAAGGCTTCGTGGCCCGGGGTGTCCACAAAAGTAATCGAACCTTGTGGGAGATCCACTCGGTAGGCACTAACGTGTTGGGTGATTCCACCGGCCTCGCCCGCAGCCACTTTTGCTTTGCGGATATAATCGAGCAAACTTGTTTTGCCATGATCCACGTGTCCCATGATGGTGACAACAGGGGGACGTGGCTTCAATGAGCTCTGATCAACTTCAGCAGTGGGAAGAAAATCTTCTTCCTTAAAGACCTGGCTGCGCATTTCGTAGCCAAATTCAGCAGCTAGGAGCGACGCGGTGTCGAAATCGATGGTTTCGTTGATAGTCGCGGTCACGCCAAGGTTCATTAACTTGGAAATGACTTGGCCGGACTTCACGGACATCGCCTTGGCGATTTCGCCAACGGTAATCCGCTCTTCCATGTCCACAACGCGTTTGTGCTCTGCCATTTTGGTTAACTGAGTCTTCAGAGCAGGTCGACTGATGACGCCCTTGCGCTTTTTCGTCGCGTGAATGAGCTCGCGCTTAAGATAATCCGTGCTTCTGAAAACAGAATCCTGCCGCTGCGAGGTACGGCGCTTGTTCGCGTCTTTTGTCGGATCGACGGGCGCGAGTTCAATTTCCTTAACGCGCTTAAGACCGATGCTTCCCGACTCAGTACCGACACTCCCTGCCGGGCGTGGTGCTCCAGGCTTGGCGGTCGTTGGGGCCACCGGCGGACGCACTTTGCGCTCCACCTTAGGACCGACTTTTTCACCGAGATAACTCTCAGTGGAAACTTTTTTAATAATTGACGGGAAGAAACGACGCTTCGCTTCGGGTGGTGGAGCAACCACTTCGCGAATACCTTTTTTAAGCTTCGTATCCACTGCAACTTCAGGCGGCGCCGCTTCTACCTCTTGCACGGCAGCAGGCGCTTCGGGCTCTGGCGCTGCTTCCACGACTTCGTCTTCTGGTAATTCTTCGGCGGCTTGGGCTTCTTCTTCCGCGACAGCGATTTCTTGGCTTTCGATAGGAGCAGAGTCTAGGGCTGCCTCGTCGATTTCGGCGACTTCAACCTCGGCTTGCACTTCAGCGGCTTCGGGCTTTTCTTCTTCGCCCGGACGTTTGCGGCGGCGAATAACGGTGGCGCCAACCCGCTTTTCCGTAACACCCGCTCTGGCGACGACTGCGGCCTGCGTGGAAGATGCTTTCGAGAGACTGCGTTGCACGCGGTAGTGCTCTCGAACTGTCCGAACTTCTTCAGAGCCGAGAGACGACATCGTGTTTTTCACGTTAATACCAAGTCGTTGGACGACGTCCACTAGACTTTGGCTGTCCTGTCCCAGCTCTTTGGCAAGTTCGTAAACTTTGATCTTCGTTGTTGCTGCCATAGGCTCCTAAAGCTTCTTTCTTCTTACCGAGATTGCTGCACCCAAAAAAAGGATTACTCCCCTGCCGGTGCTGCTCCCGATCCCGAATCACCGGTAGGTTCGCCAGCCTTAGGGGCTGCTGCCGCTTCCGGTTCATCGGTCTTTTGTCGCTGTTGATGCGCTTTCACTTCCGCTTTGAGGCGTTCAAATACCGCATCCGCGGAGAAGCGCGCTTGCTGTTGCTTCTCGATCGTCGCGCGCTCTTCTTCTTGAATCTTGCGTTTCATCTCGGTCAACTTGCCAGAGGCAATGAGACGAGCCGCAGCTTCTTTAACTTCTTGAGCTTTCTCGACGCTAAATCCAGGAACTCCTGAGAGCTCGGTCACATCCGCTTGCGCAACTGCTTCGACCGACAAGTTGTAGTGATACAAGCTCTGAGCCAAGGTGTCGTTCATGCCTTCGATGGCCATGAGCAACTTCTTGGAATCTTCCAGGCGCTTGGCCATGCGGGTTTCCGAGACGATATCGAGTTTCCAGCTGGTGAGCATGGAAGCTAATTTCACGTTCTGGCCCTTTTTGCCAATCGCTAACGAAAGCTGATTGTCTGCCACCACGATTTCCATCGAGTGATTGTGCTCGTCGATTAATACGCGCTGCACTTCGGCCGGAGCCAAAGCGTTGCAGACGAAGCGGGTTTCATCAGAATCCCAAGGCACGATATCGATCTTCTCGCCGCGTAATTCCTGCACCACGTTCTGCACGCGCGCGCCCTTTACGCCAACGCAGGCTCCCACTGGATCCACATCGGAATCCGTCGAGACCACCGCGATTTTGGCGCGGATGCCCGGCTCGCGAGCGGCGTTTTTAATTTGCACGATTTCTTCGGCGACTTCTGGAACTTCCTGACGGAACAAAGCCATCAAGAGTTCTGGGCAGGTGCGCGAGAGAACAATCTTTGGACCGCGCGGCGTTTGCTGCACGTCGATTAAGAAGCCCATGACGCGATCACCTGGGCGATAGTGTTCGCCAGGGATTTGTTCGCG
This sequence comes from bacterium, assembly GCA_022842225.1. Taxonomy (GTDB): domain Bacteria; phylum Bdellovibrionota; class FAC87; order UBA2466; family UBA2466; genus JALHPX01. Next base: position 3,199 of record JALHPX010000196.1, on the reverse strand, counting down.
AGTCGGCATGATCGCATCAGTGCGACCTAAGTCGACGATGATGCAACCTTTTTCAACTCGGCGACAGGTTCCGTTGACGATTTCGCCCTTACGGACGTTGAACTCTTTAAAAATAATATCGCGTTCCGCATCGCGGACTTTTTGGATGATGACTTGCTTCGCGGTTTGCGCGGCGATGCGACCGAATTCGGAAGAGTCGAGTTTTACCCCGATGCTGTCTCCCAAGGTGACATCCGGATCGAGCTTCTTTGCATCATTATGCTCGATTTCCGTGTCTGGATTTCCTGCGTCTTCGACGACAGTTTTAAACTGGAAGAGTTCGATCTCTCCTAAATCCAGATTGAAATGGGCTTCAATGTCTTTTTCGATGCCGTATTTCTTTTTTGCGGCCATCAGAAGCGCGGACTCCAGAGCATCGATGAGAATTGCTTTATCGATTCCCTTGTCCTTCTCAACTTGTTCAATAACGCGCGCTAACTCGGATCCCATATTTCACTACCTCTTAAAAACTCCATACTCGGTTGGCTTGTTTCAGATGCTCCCACTGCACTCTGTACTGCTTTCCCGATGCCTTCAGCAGAAGAGAAGCCTCGTCGACTTCTATCAGCTCCGCGGTGGTCTTTGCGCCTAATCCCAGCTCTTCTAACTTGCGCTGGAACTTAAGCTGCAGAGTGTTTCCCACCTGCGACTTAAAATCCTCTAACGTCCTCAATCGCCGTTCCAATCCCGGAGACGAAACTTCCAAATCAAATCTTCCCGGGATGAGGGGCGAGGCTTCTAGAGCTTCATCTAAAAGCCGACTCGCATACGCACAGTCGTCGAGATTGGTGCCTGTTGCTAGCGTTCCGTCGCGCTGCTTTCTCTCTACAAAGATCCGCAACACGCTTGTTCCCATCAAATGGAAATCTAAGTCGACGACTGCAAAGCCGTGGGGCTCTAGCAACCGTTCGGATAATTCAAGAAGCGCTAACTCGATGCTGGATTTCGGTATCCCTGCGGACGCCTGCACCTAAAAATCCCCTGTGCCTTGGACTCGGCGCGAAATAAAAAAGCGGACACTCTGCCCGCTTCAAACCGCACCACTAGCAAGACATGGGTTAATTAGCAGTTTCTCTTAGGGAAAACAAGTGGGAGGGGTACAGGTGGGGGGTTTATTCGTAGCCCTGACGCATGAAGTCAGCCGTCTCTTCGCTGGTGTCTTCAACGTCTGTTTCAGGCGTGGATGCTGGAGAAGGGCTTGCGCCGCCTACACCCGCTTCAGCGGGAGCCACGGGTGCGCCACCGGCGGAGCCGATTTCAATTGTTTGAGCCCGGGCTCCGGGCTCGCCAATCCGAGGCAAGTTTTCCCCAGTTCGGTCGGGGACGGTGCCCGACTTAAAGGCAACGCGCACGCGGTTTGGGTTTTGAGAGGTGGCGATTTTACCCGTATTTTTATCCACATAGGCAAAAACTACGTCATCTGGGATGGGAAACTCGGTACGCGGATAAAAAGCGTTCGCGTAGCGCATAAAATCGGTCCAAATGGGTGTGGCAGCTCGGCCACCGGTCTCTCCGGAGTCCAAGGGCTTGTCCTTCAAATAGCCCAACCACACACCCGTCATCAGTGAAGGGGTATAACCCACAAACCAAGCATCGCGGTGATCGTTGGAGGTACCGGTCTTACCAGCTACCGGTCCCGGCACCGCCATTGCGCGACGACCCGTCCCCTCACGGACAACGCCTCTGAGAATATCGGTCAAGACATATGCAGTCTGCGGCGACATGACAGGCTGATTTTCAGGGGCATCCGCGGGGATGGGCGGCGGCGGAGTCTGAGGGGCTCCGAGTGCCACGCCCTTAAGATAGGGGCTCTGTGCTTGTGCGTAATCTTCTAAGATCTCGCCGGAGGAATTCACCACCTGGCGGATGTAGTGCAATGTTACTTTTTTGCCTAAGCGCGGGAAGACAGCGTAAGCGCGGGTAAGTTCCTCCAAAGAGCTAGACCAGGATCCCAGAGCGATGCTTAAGTCGCGCGGAAGTGCCGCCGTAATACCCAAGCGGCGCGCGTACTCGATGCCGTAATTGACGGTAATCTCGTTGAGGATTTTCACCGTTGGAATATTCATCGAACGAATCAGTGCCTGGCGCAAAGGTACATCGCCCTTGAAAGAGCCTTCGTAGTTGTGCGGACGCCAGTCCTCGCCGACGTTGTCGGTATCTAACTCGCCTTCGAATTTGAAGACGATGGGAGAGTCAGTGACTAAAGAAGACGGGGAAAAACCTTTATCCAGTGCCGCGGCATAAATCATCGGCTTGCACGTCGATCCGACTTGCCGCTTGGCTTGGAGAGCGCAGTTAAATTCACTCTCCTCAAAATCTCGACCGCCCACCATGGCGCGCACGGCGCCGGTCTGCAATTCAAACGAGAGCAGCGCTGCTTGGACTTCGGGAGTCTGTTGCAGGCTGGCTTCCACCTTCCCTGCTTTGCGATCGATTTTTTCGATTTTGACCGCAATGACATCGCCGACTTTTAAAACGTTGTCCAAAGTGACGCTGGGATTGTCCTTGGGCTTTGTCCAAATCATGGTCGCCCAGGGAATGAAGACCTGAGTCTCACCGACTTGCGCGATGGCGCGCGGCTCTTTGCCAACATCGATGGCGGTAACAAAAGCCTTATACGATTCTTGTTCGCGGATGGGCGTGATGCCGAAATAAGGACTGGTGGGGCTTTGCAAGGGCTCTAGATCATAAATGAGCTTTCTAAAATCATCGTCGGCAGTTGGAGGCAAAATGCGGCCTTCGGTAATCTCGCCTAAGACGCTTTCGTGGACCTTGCCCGCTAATTCCTGCATCTGCTCGCGGGTTTCCACGCGCTCTTTCACCCCGCGCCAACCCAAGCGTTGATCCACTTCCGCTAATCCTTGCACGAGAGTCTTCTCGGCGACTTTCTGCATGTCGTAGTGGACGGTGGTGTAGATCTTAAAGCCCTGCGTAAGAACGTTTTCAGAACCGTACTTGTTCATCAGGTACTGGCGAACATACTCAGTGAAATAGGGAGCTTCTTTGGAATTGATTTCCTTGGCCGTAAACATCTTTAGCGGTTGTTGATTAGCTGCTTGGTACTGTTCTTCAGTGATGAAGTTCTCGTCGAGCATCCGGCGCATGACGTAGTGTTGGCGTTTTTTTGCTAAATGAGGATTGCGAAAGGGCGTCCACTCAT
>JALHPX010000195.1 GCA_022842225.1 bacterium | reverse complement strand
ACAAGAGCCGAGCGAATCGGCAAGCACACTTTTCTTTAGATATCCCAAGAGCAGCAGCACCAGCGCATACCGTAAATCGATCTGTCCCCAGATTTTCTTCTGTTTGAGCTGCGGCAGAAAATCCACGGCGCGCACAATCGGACCCGCTATCAATTGAGGGAAAAAGACTTTGTAGAGAAAGAAGTCGGCAACGGGCGGAGCCGTGGAGATCTTGTTGCGGTAAATATCGACGAGGTAACTGATACCTTGGAAGGTAAAGAAGCTAATTCCCAACGGGAGAACGACGCGAAGAGCTTCCATCCGCGGGTGCACTCCTACCGACTGCAAGAGGGTAGCCAGACTATCGATAAAAAAGCTCTCATACTTAAAGAGGAACAGTACCGCCAAATTAAACCCAATTCCGATAGCAAGCACAGTGCGCGAGCGCTGGCCGGCTTTATTCACAAGCAGCCGTATTCCCAATCCGGCATTCACCAGGCAAGTACCGACGAGAAGAATCAAGAATCGGTAGTCCCACCAACCATAGAAAAACAGACTGGCCGCAATGAGGAGCAGCTTGCGGTGCTGATGATCCCGCAAAGACCAGTAGAGCCCCAACACGATCGGTAGAAAGAGAAGGTAGGCCCCGGACGCAAAGATCATGGCGCACGCTCTTTCCAGACCCAAGCCAATTCCCTGGCAACTATTCTGGAATACACCGGAGCGGCTGACGGCAGATTATGGGTCATTGTCCTGCGGTCTTCCGGACGAAACAGTTCGGGAAAGCGTTCGGGGTTGTTCAACTGGATAAACCGCTTCGCGAGCTGGGGATCTTCCACCTTACAGAGCGGAACGAACAAAATCGGAGCGATGAGGCCAACAACCTCCACTCCCCGCCTGCCAAACTCCCCGCGCCAACGTTCTAAGATTTCAAGTCGGTGCCGCATTTGATCCGTCCAACGGCAAGAGCCCGTGGGCTTTAACACGAACTCATTGCGCATGCGGCCGAATTCTTCGGGATCAAACTCAATTGGCTCTTTGACCGGCTTAAAACCCGAGTTGGCCGGCTCATTGCGCAGCCACCGCGACAACTGCGCATTGCCGATGCCGACATTGAAAAAGGCAGAGAGCACAGCAAGACAACGTCGGGAAATATCTGCGATGGTAATGCTCTCACCCTTGTGCAAATAGCGGCGCATGACGTCGCTGATATCATGCGGTTCATTGGTGGCGAGAGTCCGGGGGTGGAGCTGATTCCAGCGCTCGATGAGAACATGCGGAAGCGTGAGATCGATCAACACTAACTTAAGTGCAGGCAGCTGGAGCGCATACAGATCGCTCACATCGTGCCGGATTTCGACCTCTCCGCTATTTTCATATCCAAGATTTACAGAGCGGCCGTTGAAACCGAATGTGCGACTATCTTGGTCAAAAATTTCCGGATTGAAATTGTTTCGCACATAGCTAGGTCCAATCACTGCGACTTCGATCGAGTCGAGCGGCTGAAACTTTTCTACTCGCGCCTGCATTGAGTCGGGATTGCGCACGAAGAGTCCAATTACCAAGGCGCCCACGAGCATTCCGGCAAAAATGTCGACGATAGAAATCGAATTCTTGGATATGTTGTGAGGGGATTTCAGAAATTATATTTTAACACTGCCGTGCTAATGACTCGATGCACTAGTAGAATATCGTGAATATTTTTCACGGAAGTGTTCAAAACGTCTTCACTGTCTTCACTTTTTTACAATTCGCCCAAACCTAACTTGCCGCTCATGCCCATGAAGTGAAAGTTTTCGCCCGACCCTGAACCTGGAGGAAGTGTTCATGAAAGTAAGATCAAATTGGTTGGGCGCCTATGCAGCAAGTGCTGCTGTCGTCGTCTCTACCTTGGTAACAGTCGCGTCGCCTGCACGCGGCAATGTGCCTACAGTCGAAAAGCTCACGTTTGAGCAGGCAAAAAAACAACTATTACGCAAATCCGGACAAACCGAATTCCTGGACCTGCAATATGCGCCTAATGCATTGGAAGATGCCCCGGGAGGAGCAGCCAGATCTGCATCAGCTGAAAGTGCTGCTGCGGGCGGTGGAGATCGTCGCAGTATCGTCGAATCCGACGTCTTTGCGGTCGATCCAGCAACCAAAAATCTTTATCTCTTAACCGACGACCGTGGGCTGATCGTTCTGGATAAGAACGATGACATCACTGGACGCGTTGCTGCATCTGGCAACCGCCCTGACATGATGTATCTTTTCAGCGACAAGAAAACCTTGGTAGTTCTCGAGCAAGATTGGGAACAAGCGTTTGCAGAAAACGGCAGCGCCGACGCATCGCGCAACAGCACCAAGATCGTCCAGTACGATATTTCCAAACCTGACCGTCCTAAAGTGAACAAAGTAGTTCCCTTAGAAGGCACTGTGGTCGACAGCCGGGTGGTGGGAAAAGTTCTCTACATCACCAGCAGCGTCTACCCACAAGAAAACTACAGCCGTTGGGGATTCTTCCCAAGCAGCCGTCGTTCACAAGAGCCTAAGGGCCGTGTGTACTCGGTCAATCTCGAAGATCTCAGTGTCGTCGCTAGTGTTGATTCTGCGTTGCAGAGCGGCCAGCGCAACATGATCCGCATCGTGGAGCAAGAGCAAGGTGGCAAGTACCAGTACTTCGCACTTGCTGTTAGCCCACAAGATGTCGACGAGTTCGGCTGGTGGTGGCGTCGTGCGAGCCAAGTAGAAGTTTTTGATATTACCGATGCAAACGGTGCAGTGAAGCCGATCTTCCGCACTGGCTTAAAGGGCAATATCCAAAAAGCTACTCAGGTGAATCTCTCGAATGGCTACGTGGTTGCAGTCAGCAACTACCCAACCGATCTAAAGGATCGTTGGAGCAAGCCGTGGAGACTCGCAGCGGAGGCATTCAAACTCCCCACTGCCTCGGATAAGGTGATTAAGAAGGTGGAAGCGGAATATCGCCTCGATCAGATTAAGACCCAAGTCGAAGGCTTAAAGGACGAAGAGCTCACCGCGAAATTAGACACGCTTTACGACGACGCTACGATTGGTCTTCGCAACGTGTTTGTTCGCATGGAAGACGGTGTATTGAGCAAGTACGTGCCAGATAGCGTCGATACATCTGGTGACACCACCGGATTGTCTGCTAACTTGCGCGACGTACGTTTCGGTCAAGGCAAAGACGGCGTTGAAATTTATGCCTTCTGGGTGCCAAACAACAATATCGATCCATTCGATTTGTTTAAGCTTAATACGAGCACCGGAAAAATCTCTTACACCAAACGTCTGCAATATGACGGCTGGGCGGAACGCGCGATTCCGTTTGAGCATGAAGGCAAGAAGTTGATTCTTTCCTTGGGCTACATCGTAAAAGCCAACGATCCGCAAATGCGTCGGTATCCACAAGTTCTGTTGTTCGAAGTCTCGGGCAGCGGCAAGAAAACGAAACTCGAAAAGCTGGATGATATGACCCTCGCCAACAAAGGCATCTGGGCCGATCTCCAAGGTGAAGACAAAGAAATCACCTTTAGCTACGACGCGAAGACTGGCAAAGGTGCTGTGCTCTTCCCTGTCAGCGGCTATAGCGCCAAACAAGGTTCGTTCTCTGGTGGCAAAATCGTCGGTTTCGATTTGGCCAACATTGATTCGGATGACTCCGTATTTAAAGACGGAGCGCTTATTCTCGGCGAGTCCGGTTGGATGAAGCGTGTCTTCGAAGATAGCCGCAGCCAAGTGTTGCGTACTCTCTCCAACGAAGAAATCGCAGCATTCCCATCGTTCGCGGACGCTCTTAAAACCACTGATGAAAAACTCGATGCTATTCGTCGTATTGAGCTTGCACGTGACATGATCGCGTTCCTGCCAGTTGCCGACGGCAAAGGTTTGCAAGTGGTTCGCAAAGGCGCCTACTCGGATAAAGCTTCCACGCAATTGCGACTGGTCGCCAGAACAAATGCCGATACCGACGCTACGAAAGTAACGGCGAAAATCGACGTTCCTGGAAACTATTCCGGTCACTATGCGCTGAGCGACGAGAAGTTCCTTGTATTCAGCAACCGCAATTTCTCTCGTCCTTCGACGGATAAAGCCCGTCCTTGGGATGAGTGGGTTACGGAATTCGGCATCTATGTTGTCGGATTGGATACAGCGACGTCGAAAATGAGCATTCTCTCCAAGACCACTTGGGAGAACAAGAATGACGGCGGCGATGTAAATGCATTGAGCTTCAACGCTTGGGGCGGCGATCCTGCCACTCAGCTTCCGACCATTGTCTCCTTCGGCAAGCACTTGCTGTGGAACAGCGGCTACTTGGTCTTCCAAGTCGATACTTCTGACCTGACGAAAATCACGGCTAAGAAGTTCGATATTGGCGGATTGCCGAGCCAAAAAGACGGCGTGTATAGCGCCCGCTTGATGGCGATGGGCGGCGACGAACTCGCTGTGTACTACTCCAAAGAAGTCAGTGTGGAAGCCAAGAACGAGAAAGAAAATCGCTGGGGACGTTTAAGCGTCGCTCGTGGATTCTTTGCTCGCCTTGAAACCACTGCCGATGGCAGCAGCGCTCAAGTAAAAGGCAAAGCCGTGAACATTCCCGGTAATCCTTTGGGCTTGTTCGCATCCAATGGCGTGATTGTTACCAGCGAAAATGCAGTGACGGATATTTTGGAAGAAGGCGATACCGGATATCGCACCAACCAAGCTCCTTATCTGCAATCGTTGCAAATTGGCGCCGATAGAGCCTCGCTCACCGACTCTATGCGGTCGAATGAGTTAGCGCAGAATGGTTATCGTCGAATTGGCGATGCACTGGTGTCTCTAAAGTCGGAACAACAGCAAAGCTGGGGACCGATGTGGGGACGCGCGATGATGATGGATGTCATGCCAGGTCGCCCTGGACGTGGCACCGCCGTTACTAAGGCAAATCTCGAAATCGTGACTGTGAATGCCTCTGGGCAGCTCGCACTCGATGCGCGTGTATTGCCTCGGTACGCATTGCCAGGACACGGCTCGTTGCTGACTGTAATTGCCAAACCCGGAACGACCGATGAGTTCGTACTTCCGATTGGCAGCGGCAGTCGCATTCAGGTGTACGAATACAAGTCGGGCACAATGGACCTCACACCAAAAGGCCTCTACTCGTATGACGAATACAACACGAAGTCGGCCGACAACTCTCTCGTAGTACGCATCCCGGGAACGGGACGCTGGTACTACTGGGGATGGTATGGCTCGGCGAATCCTTCTGTGACCTTGGATCCTGCAGGCGATCGCTTGTTTGTATCCATGGGACTCAGCGGTGTGTTCACCTTGGATGTGACCGATGCGCCGAAAATCGCACAGGTGCAGCCTAAGGACGAAGAGCCAGAGCCTCTCGAAGGTCCTGGCAGCAGTGTGGAAAGCGATCCACTGCCTTAGTCGTCGATAAACACTAGTTCAAGAGCGGGAGCTGGCCGATGCTAGCTCCCGTTTTTTTTAAGTTTTGCAGCGCTTCACTGGCAACGACTTTATTTTGACCGCGATGCCTGGCGAATTAGTTTGCTCGAGAGAGAGAATTTTCGATCACTTTAAGGACTTCGAAGATCTTATCGCTAAACGCCCGCTTGTTCTGTACGACGTGAAACATCGGGTGGCGCTCCCAGATGGAACGGGTTCGCCCATCGAGTTCGCGGGCCTCGGTCCAATTTTCAGTGCGGGAGGGATTGCGCAGGCTGTGAATGCCGTAGTCTTCTTCGCTGGCACTTTCTAAATAAATAACTTCGTCGTAGCGAGCGAGTTCCTCTGCAGGAGAGGTGCTTAAATTGGAGAAAAAATGATCGGCGCCCGCTGGCCAATACGCGGCACCATCGACGGTTCCGCGGTCTAACAACAGCACGCGGCCTGCGAAGTGCGATTCGTAGGCTTTTTCCATTTCTAACTGCACGCGGTAAATCGCGGATTGCAGGGCAGAGCGGCCTGAGGGTTCATCCCAGCGCGGGAAGCCACCGCGAAACAAAAGCGAAGCCGATTCGGGAACCACAATGAGGCGATGGTTAAAGGCACGACCGACCAATTCAGCAATAGTCGTTTTTCCAGCGCAAGGTCCGCCAGTACGCTGTTGTTCGACAGTTGCGCGTAGGGCGCGGGTTGAATGGGAATGTCGGGGCTGAGGGGCGTGAATGCGCCACTGGACGCACCTGGGCGAACCC
>JALHPX010000194.1 GCA_022842225.1 bacterium | reverse complement strand
ACCCCACCCACGGCAGCGGGATATCGCCGTATTTGTCTGCTTCCGCGTTTGCCTGATTCTTAAGGTTGTTGGATTCAGTGGGGAAGGCCGCTTCCACATCCGCGCGATCGGTTGTGATTGTAAAAGCTTTGGATATCGGCAGCTGTACGCCCAATTCGGTTCCGAAGAAAAACCCGCCTGCGAAAACTCTGCGCCAGCCAATATGTGGAATTAGAATCGTCTGCGTGTAGTCCGCTGTTGCGGTTACGCTTTGACCGCTGATGGTGTCGACTTTGCTGCCCTTCAAGGATTGTTTACCAAAGCCTACACCGACAAAGAACGATTCCATAAAGGGGTAAAACCGCGCTGCTAAGTTCCAGTTGTTGCCCTTGATCGACACGTCGTTAAAAGTCAGACTTGGCAAAATGCCATAGTCAAAGGACCCGCCGATCATATTCTGCCATTTCGCCTCTACGCCAATGCGCAGTGGAATCGGCACCGCTAAGGAAACCTTCGGGCCAATGGTAAAAGGGTTTGAACCCCCGCCATCGGCAAAAACCGGCAAGGAGAGGCCAACTAACAAGAATGTAGCAGTCAGAACGCGAAAGGTAGTTTTCATTCCGCTACTCTACCAAAACCTTATAGGATTAAAACATTTCGAAGCGTTGTTTTTTTAAGGACGTTTTCCCGATAACCGCTGCTTTGGACCGCCGCGGTGAAAGCGTGGCCGCTGTCGCTGTCGCTACCCTCGCACACACTCCAACACCGCAATACTAAACTCCCCACTCACATACTCATCCCAAAAGCCGTTACCCACTCCCGCTTCCGCGTCCTCACCCATCACAAAAGGTCCCCATTTCAAGTCGATAAATCCAGCCTCTCGTAACGCGGCGGCATAGGTGTGTGGCTCGTAGTGAAAATGGCAGAAGCTAAAATCTTTTTTGCCGTCACGGAAGTGCGTGCGTTCGATCACTACACCATCTTCGATGGGCCCCAGCGCGCGCGCCTGTACTGAGTATTTCTCCGTCGTGTGTAGCGGAAAGTAGGGGTTCTCATTAAACGCCACAAAACGACTACCGCTCTTTAAGTTCGCCGCGATCCGGGCGCACATCGCCCGGAGGCCCTCGACGTTTGGCGCGTAGTGCAGCAAGAATCCTGCAAACGCCAAGTCAAAACTTCCCAGCACTCCCATCGTCGCTACATCCGCCGCTAGGTACCGCACTCCTAGGACGCCTTCCGCCTCCGCTAGCCGAATCATTTCCGCGGAAATATCCACTCCCAAAACCGAGCGCGCACCCCACGCCTTTAACTGCCGCGTGTAGAATCCACTGCCGCACGCCAGATCGAGAACGTCGCCACTGACCGCACCTAAATACTTCTGCGCCGTCGGCACCATGATGCAGGCGCGGTCCGGCCGTTCTGTATTCAGTCGCGTGTAAGCCCCGGCGAGAGAATCGTACTGAGAGTTCATCCCAACTGATGTAGCAGTAAGCGCCGGGTCTTGCCAGGCTCCGCGCCACACCGAACAATGCGGCTTAGGTGAATCTTTCCATCATTATTCCGGTGCCTCACGGCGTAGAGCAGCCTGAATGCTTGCCGTCGATTCATGCGTCAAAATTCGACGCTAAGAAAATCGAGATTCTGGTAGTGGCAGGCAGTTCGCCGTCGATCCAACGCAATCTAGCCGCTGCCAGGGCGACCGGCGATATTCTGTATTTTATAGACGATGATTCGACTTTGGACCCGAGAGCGCTCTGTCGGCTGCAGGAAGCGTTTGAGGATTTTCCCGAAATGGCGGGAGTAGGGGGCCCCTCAGTGGGCACTCAGACCCGGGCGCTCTTTCAGAAGTGCGCTGCCATGGCGATGGGATCGCTCTTTGGCTTCGGACCGCTTCGCCACCGCTACTACCCATCTGGATGCCCACGGCGCGGAACCGAGAATGAATTAATCTTGTCCAACCTCGCCGTTCGCCGCGAAATCTGGGAGGCCTGTAGCGGATTTAATCCGAAGCTTTATCCCAATGAAGAAAACGAATTTATCTATCGAATGGAATCGCTGGGGCATCGGTTTTTGTATCACCCCGGTGTGGTGATTTATCGAGGAGCTCGCAGGCACCTGGCCGCGCTTGCCGTGCAGGTCTTTCGCTATGGCAAAAGCCGCGCGCACCATCTGCGCTTAAGAGTGCACCCACTCAATTTGATGCTGTTCTTGCCGTCGATACTGGTCCTAAGCACGTTGCTCGTCGTTGCCGAGTATGCCTTGGCCCCGACCCGACTCGCTCCCGCTGTCTCAGCAGCCGTCCAATCGGCTACGGGGAGCTATCTGCTTTTGGCTTTTTTGGCTTCTCTTTATGCTGGTCTCTCGGTAAGCAAGCGCCGATTTCTTACGTTTGCCCTCCACCTACTGATCTACCCCACGCTCCACTTCGGGTATGGCGTGGGTTTTCTACTGGGGATTCTGACCCCCTTTCGCCGTTCTGTCGCCGAAAGGGCACCCAAATTGATGTGGCTGAAACAGTTGGGCGAGACGCCCGATCGGTGCTAGAAGCGATTTATGGTTTTGGCGAGTTCTTGGGCTCGGGGGCGGACTTCTGCTCTCGCCGTGGTATTTTTATGGGTTGGGCTCTTCGGGGTAGGATCAGCGCTCGGCGAAGAAACGCCCGAGACGCCACAACAAGCTCTCGAGCAGTCCAGCGACCTGATTTTTCCGCTTTCTGTACGCTTATCCCCAGCGGCGCCACTCTCGCTGCAGTACGAACACAGCTTCGGTGAGAACGAGTTTTCCGCACAAATCCGTAGAGTTCCAGCTCCCACTTGGATGACCCCACTTGCTTGGTCTAGGCACCTCTATGTACTGGACACCGATTATTGGTCGCCTCATTCTTTTGGAGCGGGTCGCACGCCGACCTCCAGTGCCCACAAACAGACCAGAACTTTCTTAAATCCCCTGCTGCCCTTGGGGGCGACTCTGAGAAAAATCGCCAGCGACTTCGCTGAAAATCCCGCGAACGCTTCTCACTGGACCCTCTATTTTAAGGACACCACGCGTGCTGCCAAGCTGCGCCGGTGGGTTTTAGAGTTCTTTGATCCTTACGAAGGCTACTCGGGCGTTACCGAAGTGAAGGGCGAATTTGAAGTGCGCAATGATCGGGGTGAGATGGTCGTGCTCGAGGCCACGATTAATTATAAGGACGCCAAAAGCCGCACGCTCCACAGCGATCTCACTCGCGAAGATTGGGAAAGCCGTGAAATTTGGCATTCCGCAAGTCGCTTTGGTGTCTTGCCCGAAGTTCAGGTCTGGACGGCCGCTCGGACTGACTTTGTGCAATTGACGGAAAAAGGTCCGATTCCGTTTCGCCATGCGGATGCCCAAAATCTTTTGCTCTCGATCTTAAAAATGGAACGGGAGAGTTTTCCGGCTAAGCCACTTGCTTCCGGAGATTTTAAGAATCTTGCTAAGAATCCAAAAACCCAAGCCATCGTCGCTGAGAATGCTCCCAGGGGGAATCACAAGCCTCACTCGACGGGCTATTTGATTTACACCGAGCATGCCGATCATTTTGAGATCCGCTCACTAGGTTGCTTGGATGTGTATAAAAACTTAGGCGTGGTTCCGCAGCTGCTCCAGGCGCTGGCCAAATTTACGCGCGGTAAAAAATACATCGTCGCCAACTTGCCCGAAGAACACCACCGTTGGCTTGCCGAAGCCGGGTTTCGGCCTTGGCCCAGTGGTGCTCCGGTTAAATCGGATTGGAAGAATCTGCGCGACGTTACCGAAATCCCATCCTATTCCGCTGGTGCTTTTCGCTTAGGTTTGGAGAACTCCGGAATCTGGGCCTTGGGTAAATTGCCCTTCTGGGCACAAGAGGGTGCTGTGCCAGCCGAGAGAACGACTCAGGAAGAACCGGGCGACCTCTATGGCAGTAATAGCTTTGAGCCTTATGCAGATGCGCATTCCGAGTTTTTCCCGAGCTATTCCAGTTGGGAAGAGGAGCAGGACAAGCCCACCGTTCTGACGGACCTGGAGAATCTAGAAAAGCGGCTAGAAGAAGTGCGAGCTGCTACGACTGCCGAGGAGCGAGACGCTGTAACCAAGAAAATGCTCGCCCGCTACACGAAAGCCGAAATCAGTAGTCTCAACAAACAATGGTACGTGCTCACGGTGCCGTATAATGCCTTTGAGCAGTTTCTATCGGAGAAGCTGCGCATGCTGGCGCGCGAAGTTCGGATGCGCACTCTGATAATGGATTACCTCAATCGCCTGGATGCCGCGGAAGGGCAGCCAGGCCATTACGAATTGCGCACTAAGCTAGTGGACGTGATGAATGATCTGCGCCGGATTTTAAGGCCGGATTACAAGGTAGTGACTTTTGATCGCGTCGAGCGCGTCGCGCGCCACTTTGCCGATACGGGTGACTTCCCCGAGCAAGCGAATTTCACGGTAAAGCTGCGCGGAAAATACTATTCCATTGGTGGCGCGAGTCTCTCGTCGTTAAATGTGCCGCCGCAACCCGATCATTGGGTTGCTCCTTACGATATTCACGACGTGCTGATGATTGCAGAGCTGCCCGGGAAGCCCCGTTTTGCCGCGCTGGGAGAACTCCAGACCGTCAATGACATTTCTTTTGAAGGGTATCTGCGTTCTGGCGAGGACGTCGGGACTTTTCCTAAGGAGATGTTCAAGCGCCACGCTTGGATGGAACGCTACGTGGGAATGGCAAGGCCCGTACAATTGCACCCGAGTGCAAAAGTGTTTTCGCCTTCTGCAAGGGAGATATTGCGAGCGCTGGAGAAATTGCCAGAGCCCAAACACCCGCTGCACATCGGCTTCTTCTTAGTCGACGCGGCTCATCCTCGGGAGCTTTACGTCGTTCTCTCAAGCCAGGATCCACAGTGGAATTTGGCGGTGGTGAACGCGGAGCTGATAGAGCCATCGGACTCCCCGTATGCGCTCGACCAACCGTTAGAAGTCCAGTCCTCACTCAATTGTGATTCGGTGATTCTAAACGCCAACAGAGTGATTAACTTCTCGCGCCACAATTAACGGCTAACACTCTTACGCAATCGGTCCATCTGCCGCTTGGCTTCGCGGTCTTTTGTTGTCTGCCGCTTATCGATGGTTTTTTTGCCTTTGCCCAAGGCGATTTCCACTTTTGCGATTCCTTTGCGGAAATACATTTTAGTGGGAACGATGGAGTAGCCTCTTGTTTCGGTCTTGGTCCAGAGCTTGTCTAATTCGCTGCGGTTTAAGAGCAGTTTACGCGTGCGCAAAGGCTCATGGTTGGCGTGGCTGCCTTGTTTATATTCGGTGATGCTGCAGTTTAAGAGATAGAGTTCAACGCCCTTGAAAATCGCATAAGCATCCTGCAATCCTGCTTGAGCCGCGCGCAGGGATTTTACTTCTGTGCCTTGCAGCACGATGCCCGCTTCAAACTTGTCCTCAAGGATGTAGTTGTGGCGCGCCTTGCGATTCTCGCAAATAATTTTGATGCCGCCGGCCTCGGGAGCAGCTTGGCCAGATTTCTTTCCCATTGCTAAGCAATCTCTATTCTTAAATCGAGCGCGCAGTTATCGATTAACCGCGTATTGCCGATCCTCGCCGCCAAAAATAGGCGCGGCAAGAAGATATCTGCCATGGCTTGGGCTTTGTCGCAGGGCACAAGGTCTTTTTCGGAAGCGATCGCCAGATACTCAATGCGGATGCCTTGGGTCTCTAGCGCTGCTGCAGCCGCTCCGAGCACCGAGCCGACGTTTGCCGAAGGATGGGCGCGGTACGCGTCGTTTGCGGCCTTGGTTGCGCTGGGAATGCGTGCAGCAAGCGCTCGCTCTTCGGCAGAGAGGTAGACATTTCTCGAGGAGCGGGCAAGGCCGTCTGCTTCGCGCACTGTGGGATACGGCACTATCGATAGCGGCATATTGAGATCAGAAGTCATCTGCTGAATCACACGCAGTTGCTGAAAGTCCTTCTCACCAAATACCGCGAAATCGGCCTGGGTAATTTGAAACAATTTTAGACAGACGGTCGCCACACCCTCGAAATGTCCGGGCCGGAACTTACCACAGAGGTGATCCGTTAACTTTCCAACGCGTACCTGGGTGACAAAGTCTTCTGCGTAAAATTCTTTCTCGGTCGGAGCAAAAAGCACGTCGACATCGAGGCTTTCCAGTAAGTCGGAATCGGTTTCCAAAGTGCGCGGGTACTTGGAAAGATCCTCGCC
>JALHPX010000193.1 GCA_022842225.1 bacterium | reverse complement strand
CTAACCGCGGCCGGCCGGGCGAAACCCTACAAAGGAAAAATTGCGTACCTTACCAGCAGCGGCATTCTATCGACGGTGGCAGCGGCAGGTGGTGGCTATCAAATTTACTTAACGCGAACAGAACGCAAGGAACTCACGGAAGCTATTGCTAAAGCCAAGCTACGCATCGACGAGAAGGAAAAAATGCTCGCTTCGCTAAAGAATCGGTTTGATGAGCGCTATAACTCTCAAAAGTAACCGCCAGCACTGCGCTTGGTTAGTGATTCTACTATTCTCGGCGTTCCCGCTCATCGGCGGGAACGTGTGGGCTGGAAACTGCGAGCTCACCTATCGCGGCCTTGCGGCGGCGATAAAATCGCAGTCTCCCCGCGCTCAAATTGCCAAAACGATCCTCGCCAATAGTTTCATGCTTACGGGAGTCTACTACCCACTCTATTTGCCGAGCCTTGCTCACTTGAACGAGAAGCATCCAAAGTTCTCTTTGGCCTGGAATCGATTCCGCCGCTTGCACTTAATGGGCCTCGGTGGATTGGGAGTCTGGTACGGAACGCAAAGCTACCAGGAGTTTCAGCAACAGTTGGAAGACGACAAAAATGATTTCACAGACGAACTCCTCGAAGCCACGAATTCAATTGAGGACAAAGACGCTCTCGCGAAGCGGATGGCAGCCGAACTCGAAGCAGCCTCTCATAACCTCTCTCCCGAAAATCAAAAAGCACTCCAGCAGCTACTCCAAGAATCCACCACCCCCTGAGCGCTACCTGCACAACCTGAATACAGCCGCTTAGAACTTCGCCAAAAAGAACCCCTTCCGACACAATTTAGCCTATTAAATTCAATTACTTAACATGGCACCACCATTGCACTTATTAGAGGTATGAACTTCATCAAGACCTTATTCATCGGTGGACTTGCAGCCTTGTCTTTCATCCTCTCTCCTACGGCACTGGCCGCAGAAGCAAGCGCAAAGCCCGCAGCGAAGACGAATAAGCTGCTCTACATGTATCGCTTTTTCTATCTTCCCTTCAGCGTAGAATTTCGCGAAGGCCGCAACCAAGATGAGATTTTGCCCTATGTAAACGACGGCAGCTCGATGCGTCTGATGACCGCGCAAGAAATGATCCAATTAGATGGGGAATGGAAGACCATGCGCTCCGCGATTCGCCCCAAAGCCTTGCTGCTTTCGACCTCTGTTCCCACCGATGGAACAGCCAAGATTTCTAATCGCTTATTGAGCCACCAATTACCGCTGGTTCGCTCGGCGTTTGACCGAGTACCCATCAGCGAACGCGTGGCAATGGCCAAAGCCCTTGAAGGCAAACCCGAAGCTGTGAAGAGCAGCTTCCGCCAGTTGCAGTATTTGAAATCCTTCACCAAGCTTGCTCAGTCCGAGCCCGAAGCTTTGCACTTCTTTATTGTGTCTCCCAGCTGGTGTCAGAGCAGCCGCGAGTACCGCATGCTGTTTGAGACCTACATGAAACGTTTTCCGCAAAAGAATTTCGTCTTGCACTCGATCGTCTTAGACGATCCGTCCGAAAAAGTTTTTGATTCGCGCGCTTTGATGGAGCTCTTTCCCAACAAAGACAAGTACTCGCACGAAAATGTCCCCAAGTTCCTGGCTCTTGAAATGAAGCAAGGCAAGCCAGTGGTGTGGGAAGAAGGCCAGGCCTTAGAGCAACTCTATAGCCGCTATTTCTCCAAATACCGCGGCCATCTCGACGCCAAGACTTCGCTGTTCACCGGCCGCGCCGTTGCCGGGAGCGCGAATGGTTTGGAACCCAAACTCTCGTCCACGCCGAAGTAAGTTGCCAGTCAAGCACTACGGCTTGACCCACCGGTCGATATTCGCCAACAATGTGCTTGGTGGACGCTTCCATTGCTAAATTTCGTGAGCAGCAGCTGTATTTTGGAACTTCCAGTTGGAAGTACGAAGGCTGGAAAGACCTAATCTATCGTCGTGAATATAAGACGGATAAGGCTTTTCAAGCGGAGTGCCTATCCGAGTACGCCGAACACTACTCTGCAGTCGGTGTGGATCACACTTACTATACCTGGCCTACCGCCAAAGCATTTGAAACCTACTGCCAGCAGACACCAGATGGTTTTCTCTTTATTCCCAAAGCGACTGAGCGCGTGACCGTTTTTCGCTATCCCAATATCAAGCGTTACGGCAAAGAAGCGGGCCAACTCAATCCCGATTTCCTCAATGCCGAAGCCTTTATCGAAAATTTCATCCGCCCACTTTCGCCCTTTAGAAACCGCCTGGGACCTGTGATGTTTGAGTTCTCGCAGTTTTACCCGGGTATGCTGCAAAATGGTTCTGAATTCGTCGAGCGACTGGGTCATTTCTTGGCGGAAGTCACTTCTGTCGGCGAGATGGAATTTGCAATCGAAATGCGCAATCGCAATTGGCTAGAGAAGCCTTACTTCTCATTGTTAGAGGAGCTGGCGGTGGGGCACGTCTTTAATAGCTGGACCCGCATGCCTTCCCTCGCCGAGCAGTTAGAGAAGGCCGAAGGCTTCGACCTGCCGTTTTATCTTTCCAGAATCTTGCTTCAGCCGGGCGTGAAATATGAACAGGCGGTGGAGGCGTATTCTCCTTACAACCGCATCCAAAACGAGCAGCCGCAATTGCGCAGAGAAGCCGCAACTATTATCGATAAAGCCAGGATCGAAAAAAAGCGCGCCTTCACCCTAGTGAACAACCGTGCCGAAGGCTGCGCACCACTCACTATCTCGGCAATCATCGAAATTTTAGAAAAAGCTTCTCCAGAGGGCTAAGCGAATACATTCCACTCAGCGCGCGGGTTAAACGCACTTTGCGCCGCGGCTTTTGCCGCCTGCTCGTAGGAATCATCGGCTTGTTTGGGAATACGAATCTGCACTTCAACAAATTGATTGCCGCGCTCACCGGTCGCGCTGTTTTTGATACCCTTGCCCTTCAGCTTTAAGCGCTGGCCGCTCGAAATTCCCTTGGGAATTTTCAGGACGACTTTGCCGTCGATTGTAGGGATATCGATCTCGGTTCCCAATACCGCTTCCGAAAAACTCAAAGGCAGCAGAAGCACAATATCGTGCCCCTCGCGCACAAAGAACGGGTGCGGCTGCACCTGCAGAGTAAGAATCAAGTCCCCGTTTGGTCCGCCGTTCATTCCGGGCTCGCCTGCTTGAGATAGCTTGATCTTGCCGCCGTCCTTCACACCTTCTGGAATTTTCACGGTGAGTCGTCTACCGTCGGTAAATTCCAGCGCGCGTTCGCCGCCGCGGGCGGCTTCTTGAAAGGAAACAGTGAGACTCGCTTCACGGTCCTGACCACGGCGTGCAAAGCCGCCACCGGGTCTACCACCTTGGCGTTGAAAACCACCACTCGCTTGCCCTTGCGAAAATCCACCACCAAAAATTTCGTTGAATAAATCTCCCAGACCAAAGTCGCCAAACGCTTCCGCACTAAACGGCTCGCCACCGGACCATTCTGGGCCACCGCCGCCACCTGGGCGCGGGCCGCCGCGGAAACCACCGCGAGAGCGGGCAGTGCGCATTTGATCGTATTGCGCGCGTTTCTTTTTGTCCCGCAGAACTTCGTGGGCAAAGCTTGCCTCTTTGAACTTCTTCTCGCTCTCCTTGTCGTCGGGATTGCGATCCGGATGGTACTGCTTCGCCAATTTGTGGAAGGCCTTACGGATTTCGGCTTCCGTTGCGGTGGGCGTCACGCCCAAAATTTCATACAGATCGCGGTCGAGCACAGCGGGAGTCCCCTTTTGTTAATATAATAGGCACGAAAGACACTTTGAAAAGGGCTGACTCGATGAAGCAAACGCTCATTCTCTTAAGCGCCTGGCTATTCCTTATATTCAGCGCATCGAAGTTAGAGGCGAAAATCCGCCACAAAGCTGCACCCGGCCAAATCGAGCTCAATTCAGGCGGCAAACTGCCTTCTACCGCGACTAAGCCCCCCGTTCCCCGCAACGTGCAAGCAGCTCCTCCCCACTCCGCCCAAGCAAATGCAAACGCTCAGCCGGCCGGCGGCGAAGCCTATGTGAACCAGTCGGGCAAATGCCTGTTCTCCACTGCTGATTTCGGAGTCTGGAAGATTCGGCGGCTGCTCGTGCAAAGCGATCGCTCAATCTACTTATTGGCGGCTTCGGAGGCGGATCGGGGCAACCAGACTTCGCTACTGCATCTGGATATCGCTAGTAAAAAGGTGACCCCCGCGCTGCCCGCCGCGGTCTCTATTCGCGATGCCGCGCTGGATCCGTCTCTAAAGCGCATTGCCGCTGTCGAAGCTGGGACAGGTCTTTGGATCTCCAAGGATCAAAACTGGGAAAAGCATCTGGAAGGCCACCAAGTTCTCGATTTCAAATGGGCAGGACCGCAGAACGCTTTCCTTACTCAGAAAGTCGAAAATGGTTTCTCACTTTCAAAGTGGAAAGTAGGCGATGGGCAACCCACCACCATTGCGTTCTCGAACAAGGCTTCTTTCCAGTTGCACGACGTCTCTCCATCGACCAATCAAGTAGTTTTTGCCAAAGTCGTCTCAAACACAAAGTCGGAACTCTATCTCTTTGAAGACGGCAAAACCCGCAATCTCACCACCCAGTCGCGCGTTGTCCAAGCAGCTTTTACCAAAGACGAGCGCAATCTCTTTGTGCTTGAGGACACCGACGGCAATGGAGCGGTGGTGCGGCTCTATTCACTCAAGACGAATTCCGCACCACGCACTCTGAGCGCTGAGAAACTTCCCGCCGCTCAACTTTCGCTTTCCGCGGATCGACTTGCACTCTCGTTAGAGACCCAAGATTGGGGTTTACCGCAGGTAAAGCTTTTCTCCATCGATGCGAGCGGTACTCGCATAGGCGAGTGGCCACTCTCTGTCGCCGCACCCGCTTCCGCGCACGAGACAGTCGTCTACGCCGAGGGCACCAACATGCCGCGCGCTATTGCCGCTGTGAGCTCGCTCGAGAAGGCTGACCACATAGTGCTCTTTGACCGCGGCAGCACAAAAACACTCTGGGAACAAAAAGACACCGGGGGCTGTGCCCAACGCTGGCACCGGCAAGCGGTTAGGGCGCAAGACGAAGTTAGTTTTATCGTCGATATCTACGAGCCCAGAGCACCTGAGTCAGTGGCAGTAAAAGCGCAGCAGAAAATCGTTATCCATGTGCCTCGCAGCGCGGAGCACCCGCCTCGTCCCCTATTCTCCAGTGTACGCCAGTACTGGCTACAAAACGGCTGGACGGTTGTTGAACCCCACTTGCGCGGCAGCCAAGAAGTGGGAACTAAATTTATTCAGGCGGCTCTATCCTCAACCTGGGAAGACGATCTTTTAGAAGTAGTGAAGCAAGTCGAGCCCCGCATCTCCCATACCAAGACGCCAAGCCCTATCGAAAAACGCGAAATTCTTTCGGAGAAGAATCTCATCTTTCGCGCCCTCGCCATAAACGGCAAGTCGCCCTATGCACCGTATTCGATCGCCAAGGCCTGTGAAAATTGTTCTGCGCTGGAATTAGCGCGCGCGCTGCAAAAAGAGTAGAGCACAAAAAAACCGCGGGGGCTTTCTCCGATGAGAAAGCCCCCGCGAAATTCGGCTATTAGGGACTCAAGTGTTCTGCTAATCGATGTCGTACAAGTTGATGCTTTTTCTGTGTATCGATTTTGCGTCTCTAGTTGTTATCTCTGTCGTTACCAAGTTGAGTATTTTTAAAGTTCTTCTTAGTTGCCGTACTTGCTGTTTGCTTTGTTGTTTCTAAGTTGCTGATTCAAGTTGCTCTTTTTTTTTGTGTCGTATGTTTGTGTCTAGTTGCTTTCGTTCTGCCGTACTTAGTTGCTCACCGTGTTGTATGTGCCCCTTTGCCGTCGTCCTATTTGGGCTGTGCTTGGATATAGGTATTGCATCCGGGATGCCAAAACCGCCGGAGGCGTAAGTGGGCCTACCCCCAGCCTTTTCACATTGCCCCACCCTAGACACGTCTAAAGATTAGAGACGTCCACTTTGCGAATACGAACTTCGTGAAGGGTTTCATGAACTTAGGGTGTACTAAAACTAGGCGGGGGAAATCGAGGCTAAGTGTATACTAGTTGCGTATTCTGGCGGATAAGGGAAGAAAATCGCAGACTTAGCCGCGTATTTCCCATAGGAAGCGCACTCCAAATGCTTGGAATCCCACGGGATCGGTTTTGAGCGACATCCCGTACGTCAGCT
>JALHPX010000192.1:1077-6206 GCA_022842225.1 bacterium | reverse complement strand
AAACGTGATGGTCAGTCAGTTCTTCGCTATCCAAGACTGGCCCTTTGGGTCGGCGGTTGCCGGGTTTTTATCGGGTGTCTTGCTGTTGACACTGTGGCTGCAGAATAGGTGGGCGACACGATGATGGAGAACACCCGCAGCAAAGCGCCAAGGCCAAACCGCCTCGTCACGACGATTTTCTACCTCGTGATTTTGTTTCTCTACGTGCCGCTAATTTACCTGATTTTCCAAACCTTCTTGGTAAATCCCAATTCGTGGGCGAGCGGCTTTACTCTGAAGTGGCTGCTGCGGCTGTTCCACGATCCCAATCTATGGGAGCCGCTGCTCAATAGTTTGCAGATTGCGATTTGCTCGGCAACTTTGTCGGTCGCCTTGGGAACGATGGGTGCTGTTGGGCTCGCGCGGTTTGTAAGTGCGTTACCGCCAATTTTACAGACGCTTATCATGCTGCCGATTCTTCTGCCCGAGGTCATCACCGGGCTGTCGCTTTTGTTGTTCTTTCTCCTGATTAAGTTACCGCTGGGCATGACGACGATTGTGATTGCCCACGCCAGTTTCTCAGCGAGCTTTGTTTACTTCATCATGGTGGAGCAGCTCCGAAAGCTTGACCCTCAGATGCAGGAAGCAGCGCAGGATCTAGGCGCTAAGCCGAGTGAGATTTTCTGGCAGGTCACTCTGCCGAATATTCTACCGGGCGTGATGGGCGGCTGGCTGTTGGCGTTTACTCTTTCTTTCGACGATTTCCTGATTTCATTCTTCACCAGCGGCAGCGGCGTGACTACTTTGCCGTTGAAGATCTATTCGCTGATGCGGATTGGACTTTCGCCCGAAATCAACGGCCTCGCTTTTGTCATGATTCTGCTTTCCACGAGCCTTGTGGTCGTCCTTTTATCCAGCGAGAAGAGCCGGAAATGGGTACTTCGGGGTAAGGGATGACGCGCTTTCTCTTTGTCGTACTTTTCTTTTGCAGCTCTCTGATGGCGGGCGACGATGTCGACGAGTTTGTAGAAATTGTCGGCGTCAACGATCAGAATGAGTTTCTGGTTTTGGAAAAGTGGCACGTCCAGGGCATGGAGAACAAAGATCCGTTCCCAATGTTCTTTGCCATCTACCGCAGCTTCGGACAGCTCCAGCAATTTGCTGATATTTCCATGCTGGCGGGTCTGAAGCGCTCCGACTTGGAAAGTTGGCCGCCCAAAGCCGAGAAAAAATGGAAAGAGCTCCTAGCGGCATTCCAAGCTGCTGGTTTTGAGAACAAGGGCATCGAGCCCCTGAAGTTCACGACCAAGAACGGCTACGCGACGATTCTTTTGCCGGACGGCCGCATGATTGAAGAGCGCGGCAAGCCGCTCAAGCGCAAGCCCAATCAATTGCAAGAAGAAGACGTGTCTCTGTGGATATCGGAGAAGGGTGCCAAACCCGTATTGCTCAAGGACGCAGCGATTCGCACGGTCGTGCGCAGTTTCTCTAACCGCGAAATCCAAAAGGCCTATTGGTTAAAAGACGGCCACACCGTGGTAGCGCTCTATAACAACCCTTCGCAAGGCGCTTCCGATCGGGGTGCTGATATCTGGACCCACCGGTTCGATGGACAAAAATAAAATCCGAGAACTCTTTGCCGCCAAGATCGAGCAGATGCGCCAGTTGCTGACAGCAGCAGCGCTGGAGGCCCACGCCGCGGCGACGCATGCGGAGTCCAAAGCTGAGGACAAGTACGACACCCGCGGGCTCGAGGCCTCCTATCTTGCTGGCGCGCAAGCAGCTCGCGCATTGGAACTCGAGCGCATGGCGAACGTGTACCGCTTTATCGATTTAAAAGACTTTGGCCCCGATTCGCCCATCACGGCTACGGCCGTCGTGGAATTACGAAGCGAAGATGGCCGCAAGGCTCTCTACTTCCTGATGCCCAACGGCGGCGGGATGAGTGTGGATTGGGAGGGCAAAAAGGTCCAGTCGATCACCCCTCAGTCGCCCATAGGCGAAGCCTTACTAGGCAAAAAACAAGGCGATGAAATCTCGGTATCAGTCGCCGGCAAACAAACCGACTTCGAAATCACCTCCGTGACCTAAGAGGTGTCAGTCTCCCCGGGGGCCCCAAAGGTAGCGGTCACCGCCCGTTGCGAGCGAAGCGAGGCCGCTAAGCAGCCATCACTCTGAAAGTAAGGGCAGACACAGCGGCGCCCAAGAAAGCTCCCCAGGCTAGGTCCACAACCGTGACAGTAAGGGGCCAATCTTTGGTGATCGCTAAATTGGTTAGGTCATAAGCTGCATAGGTAACGAGTCCAAAAAGCGCGCCATTCAACAGAACTCCCAGCAAACTTCGCTTTTCAATCCCAGGTGCAATGACAAAGTGAACGAGGCCAAAAACAAAGAGGGAATAGAAGACAAAAGCTGCGGGCCAGGAAATGTTTTCCTTTAGCAAAAAGCCAATTTGTCGTCGGTAAAAGTCTTTGGCCACAAATCCAAGCCAGGCCATATCAAACGCAAAGAACAGTGCTAGGGCGAGTAAGTAAGTTTTGCCAAATTGTACGACGTTCATGGTGACTCCGCTTGAAAGTTACCTGTCTGGGACAGGTAACTAGCTTGCTTCGCTGCCAGGCTGCTGGCAATGGTTAGTGACCGCTACCTTTGGGGCCCCCGGGGAGACTGACACCTTTTAGTTCTTGGTTCTTCCGGTCGGTGGAGTTGCTGGGTCTTCTACGCTTGCTGCGGGACTCACTGTTGGGGCGCCGGTGTATTGGAGTTGGGCGACTTCGATGCCGACAGCGCTGGAGAGTTTTGCTACTGACAAGTTGTGGAAGTAGACCGTTTCAACGTAATTGCGCTGGGCCATGCCATCGCCTTCCAAGGCTTCCATTAAATCCTTCGCCGGCGTGATGCCAATCGACCAGCCCATGGCGCCGGAGACGAACCATTTTTTGCCGAGTTCTTTGCGGTTCTGAGCGATTTCTAAACTTTTCACCGCTTGCTCGACTTCCCAGAAAGCGCGCTTCACCTGCAATTCGATTCCCGGGACCGCGTACGATTCGGTCGCACGCAGTTTCATTGCTTGTGCGCGTTCTTCGGCAGCTTCCGCCGAGTGGCGAGCAAACTCTAAATCGATGTTCAGACCCACGGCCGCACCGCCCTGGATACGGTTAAAGGGGTCCATCGCGTACATCGACTTTTGCGGATCGCGCACGGGCGACCAGTTAAATTCTCCAAACGCTCCGACAAATACAGTTGGATAACTCTGGGCTTCTTTTGCATTGGCCAGCGATTCGCGCGCGGTTTGACCCGCCTTGAGCGCTTTAAATTCGGGGCGATTGCCTTTCGCCAGAGCCAAGTATGCATCCAATGTTTTTAATTCTATTTGGACGGGCTTGAGAGGTTCGTACGGTACGGAATCATAGACGTTACCAGCCATCCACAGCACCGCACGTTCGGCGGTTTGTTTGGCTTGCATCGCGTACAATCGCTTTTGTCGCAAATCCTCAAAAGCGGAACGCAGCTTAAAAAGATCATGAGGCCGCACGGTGGCCTTCTTGCCTTGTTTCTTGGACGCCTTCTCTGCTTCGCCAATGGCTTCTTCCAAGAACGAACTTAACTTCTTAACGAGTTTGTCCAGGTCAGAGGCCATTTGGTAGCTGTAGTAGAAATCCTTTACCGTCAGCAAAATCTCAGCGCGTTTCACCTTCACTAATTCTTCGTTAGCTAGGACCTGGTGCTCAGCCGCTTTTTTGTAACCCCCAATTTGTCCGAAGGTGAAAAGGGGTTGAATAAGCTGCGCCTGACTCGCGACGTAGGGGCCCCATTTGCTCCAATCCCGTGTGACCGCCACCGCGTTGCCGCGCTCTTCGAAAATCGGAGCCGCCATAACGCGTGCAGAACCCTTGGGCCACATCGCGGCGCGCGCGCGTTCCAATTGTTCGCGTGCAATTTGCACATCCGCTTCGGCTTCTTGGATCTGGCCATTGTTGGCAACGACCGCACTCAAAATTTCATTCAACCCGGGAGCTGCTCCGCCAATGCGCGTTACAGTCCCAGCCGGGGCTGCAAAGCAGGGAGCGAAATTGGCCAGTTGGTACGCTAAAATAAAGAGAACTCCGCCGGTTCTCGTCGGTAAAAGTTTTCTCACTCTATGCACGCACGGACTCATTTATTTCGGCTCCAAAAATCTTTGTACGGCCGATTCAGAGCTTCGGCCAGAAACGCCGTTGGCGTTCCCAGCAACGCTCTTCGCCAATACTTTGAACGTTACCAGCGGGAGTTTCGCAAAGTTCAATCCCATCTCAGCCAGACAGAATTACTAACTTCCTTAGCTACCGCCGATATTTTTGTGTGCGGAGACTATCACACCCTCGCACAAGCTCAAAGAACCGCCCTGGAGCTTTTGGACGGCCTGCGCCAGCGCCTCGATTCCTCTCAACAGCTGATTATTGCACTGGAAATGCTACCGGCTCGATTCACTCCATTAGCCGCCGATTACCTTTCGGGAAGGCTGTCGGAAGACGAGTTTTTGGCGGGAATTGGCTATTGGAAGAACTGGGGCTTTGCCTGGAAAAACTACCGGGTGCTGTTTGAATTTGCCCGCACACATGGGCTCAGAGTCGTGGGCTTAAATTTAGCGACGGGCAAAAACACCGGCACTCTGGCCAAACGGGATGAGCACGCGGCCAAAGTAATTGCAGAACTGCGGCAGGCGGATCCCAACGCCAGAATTTTTGTGCTCTTTGGAGATCTCCATCTGGCCAGTGCGCACCTCCCGCGCAGCATCGAGCGCCGGCTTTCTGCCAAAGGGCTCAAAGCGCGCATCGCGGTCGTGCACCAAAACATCGAATCGGTTTATTGGAAGCTCGCCAAAAAAGGGCAGGTGGGCGAGCAGTCCATTGTGCGGCTGGGAGCGGGGAAGTTCTGCATCCTCAGTGTTCCACCTTGGGTGAAGTTGCAAAGCTATCTGGAATGGATGGAAGTCAGCCGTCCCGATTATTCCAAGTTCCAAGAGCGTGGACGCATTGCTGTGGAAGATTGGAACGATGTTATCGTCGAACTGCGGCAGACGCTTTGCGAGTTTCTGGAACTAAACCCGGCCAAAGTTCCGGGCTTCTCTTTACAAAGTAGCCAGAGCCCGCATTCAATTGCGCCGCTCC
>JALHPX010000192.1:0-1067 GCA_022842225.1 bacterium | reverse complement strand
GCTCCGGTCGCACTTTCGCAAAAACCGCAGGCAGTGGACTCTCGTTTCACACGCGCTGCGCGAACTGCCCAGCATTTACTTGGCAGAGGGTCCGTGGCTCTGCGCGCGCAAACCAACGCATACTCAGTTGGCGGCACTTGCCGCGGGTCTGCTGCATAGCGAGTTAACGGTCGGCTATCCGCAACTGCGCGCACCTCGCAAAGATTTTTATCGTTGGGTGTGGGCAGAGGCTCTGAGTTTTCTGGGTTCGAAAATTATCAATCCCAATCGCCGCTGTTGGGGAATGGATGATTATCGTTTTTATTCCTCACAAACTAAGTCCGCAGCGACGTGGGTAAAAATAGTGAGTACTTATTTTGATTTCGAAGAAGCGATCTTGAAAAATCCTCGCCTGCGCTGGGGCCGAGTGCCCAACCTGCTAGGCAGCATTTCCACGCGGGCAGGGCGAACGGAATTTCAGTGGCTTTGCGTGGCACGTGCTGCTGGCCGAGTTTTGGGTAACGCCATTTATCGGGGGTATATCGACGGTACGCTGACGAAGAAAGATCTTCTCCGCCTTTTCCGCCAACCTCTGTCGTCTCCGCAAAAAGCAGCGGAACGCTATTGTGATTGGGTACGTAAACTAGACGCCAAAGGGCTGCGGTCTTTCTCCCGCACATTTGCTCGCGGTCCGTCCACTCTGAAGAGCCGCCCCTCTCGAGCCGCTTAGGACTCCCGCTCATTCACCCGCACTTCGCACTTCACTGAGTTCGCCACAAAGCAATTGCGATGCGCTTTCTCGTGCATGCTCGTCTGCTTTTCTGCCGTCACATTCTCTTTAAACGTTACCTTCGGATGCAGATCGACGCGCGTGACGCGGGTGACGCCGTCGGTATCTTTTTCCAAATGCGCAACCGCTCGATCGGAGTAGGTAAGTAGATGCAGCCGGCTCTTGGCCGCGACGGCTAGGAACGTCAACATGTGGCAGCTCGCCACGGCAGCTGCGAGCATTTCCTCGGGATTCACGTAGCGAGCATCGCCCTTGTACTCAGGCGCGCTGGAGGCTGTGACCTTTCCGCCGGGAAATT
>JALHPX010000191.1:5597-6210 GCA_022842225.1 bacterium | reverse complement strand
CCGCGCAGGCTTTTGCGGGGTTTTGCAAGTGGCTCAGAGTGAGTGGAATCGTCCATCGTGATTGGACTTGCCGATCCGAGATTAATTTCGTTGTTCATTACATTCTCCATTTTCAAAACCCATGCCCGTTACTGTGCATGGACAGTAGCGTTTGCAAGCGAAGTGCCAATACTGGCCTGGAGTAAATAAGCTGAGAATTTTTGTTAAGAGTGTTCTTACCGTTGAGTTTGGCAACGAAGTGTTGCGGCAACTGTTGCGGCATCGCAACGTTAGTGCAACACTTTCTGTGGCTGAGCCCGAGCGCGGATTTTTAATGCCCCAATCAGAAAGCGCAACGTACCTGGGAAATGCCGCTCCATCCAGACGGCGAATTTGCCGTGTCCGGTAATCACCACTTCTCGCCGCCGCCACTGAACCGCCGCCGACAATCGGACCACATGCCCTCGATGCGGCGCACGTTGTCGGCGACGTCGGAGCCGAGGTCGTCGCGCGGCGCGAACCGCTTGCCGAGGTTCATCGGGCAGGCCTGGCGGAGTGCCTGGAAACCGGCGTGCATCTCGCTGGCCATGGCGCGGGCATGCGCGCGGGCCGACCGCTCCTGCGGCCAGACATT
>JALHPX010000191.1:0-5587 GCA_022842225.1 bacterium | reverse complement strand
CACTGAGGCGATGACATCTGGATCCAGAGCGGAATGGGGTCGGGCGCCTTCTCTACTTTAATATTGGAATTGCTCACCCGGCGAAAGCCGGTGTCGATGAAGCCCGGAGCTAGGAAGGTAACGCTGACTCCGTGTTCGCGTTCCTCCAGGCGCAAGGCATCGGCCAACGCTCGCACCATAAACTTGCTCACCGCATAGGCGGATGCGCCCGGCAATGCCAAATAGCTATTCACGCTGCCGACAATGCCAATGCGGCCGCGGCGTTTACGCAGTTCCCCTAGAGTCGCTTGCAGCAGATAGAGCACGCCGTAGAAATTTACATCCAGCTGACGCGCAAAATCTTGAGGTTTGAGATCGGCGATATCACCCACCACGCCAAAGCCGGCGTTGGCGATGACACAATCAATCTGGCCCCAGGTTTTCAAAACGAATTGTACGGCGGATTGGACTTGTGCCGGATCAGCGACGTCGCAACGGACGGGAAGGAAATTGCTGCTAGAGGAATTTACATCCATCGTGCGGGCAAGGCCCGCGACTCGATAACCCTTTTGCAACAACAGCTGCACCAGGGCTTCGCCAATTCCTGACGACGCGCCACTGACTAAAATTACTTCCGACATGCTTGGGATGAAAACACGAACAACTCTATTAAGGGAAGCGAATGGTGAGCGATGCAGTCGTTATATAGTCGTTGTCATTTAACGAGGGGAAATTGCGGAACACGGTCGTGAGATCCGCGGTGAAAGCGATATTGCTCGAAAGACCGATTTGTAAGCCGGCACCTAAATAAGGACGGTATTTAATCGGCTCGATGGTTTTGGTCGTTACGCCACCGACCGTCGCTTCGTGAATATTGCGCGAAGCCTGCGCGCCGCCGCGGACGATAAAGCTCATAAAGCGAATCAAGCGTAAACGAGCCCGCACGCCGAGACGGACTTTGTCTTCGGTATCCGTATAGCTATTGCCTGTAACCAGATCGTTTTCCGTATCCGTGCCACGCAGCACTTCGGCCTCTGCTGCGACGATAGAAAATCCCGCCGTAAAGCGCGCGCCGTACACCAGCCTTTGCTTCATCCGCGGCGTGGGCAATAGTTTTTGCACCCGCTCATAACCAATCACCGGCTCCACTGTGTAAGTGATTTCGGCTTTTGCTGTGCGCGCTCCAAATGCGGCGACCAAGAGCAGCGAATAAGCGGCCAGAGAGAATACAGAGACCGGACGTGCGAGAGTTTGCATATCCCCTTTTCGGCAAATTACCGGGGGAACTGAAAATTAGAGATAGACGCGGAGCCCAAATTGAACGCCGTTGAAGGAGCCTGCTGGATTGCCGTTTGCGGTCTCAGCAAAGTACTCCCCCAATACGCGGACGAAGCGGAAGTCGATAAATGCACCGACTTCGCCCCGCCAAGCACTGACTGGGATGCCAGTGACGCGGGAGAAACGGTGGCGATACAGACCCGTGACCCCAAAGCCTTTGCTTAAATAAAGAGTCATATGCGCGCCGGCGACACCATTCCAGAGTGCGGGCCCCGAACCACCATCGCTTTGCAAACCGCCCTGTAGCGTTATGTTGGTCGCTTGGTTGTGATAGCCGAAGATTCGGAAGTTCACTAAGCCCATGGAGCGATTACCGATGTTTGCCCAATCGCGTTGGAACTCGACGCCGAACAAATACGCGTAACCCGCGACCGTTAAATTCCAGCCACCGTAATAGCCCCCCGCCTCCAAGTTCCCGGTGCGATAAAGGCCCGCAACGTAGAACTCATAAGGAGAAGGCGAGTGCAACGCTAACCACAGGTCCATCATGCGCATGCGATCACGCGTGTCCAACCACTCCGACAAGCTCCAGCGATTCTTTTGCTTCGCCTCTTGTTTGTTGACGATGAAATTGTAAGTGTCGTCGCCAAAAGCGGGAGCCGACAGGCAACTCACAAAGATCGTGGTCAAAACGATAAAGGCTAGGGTGCGTGCGCGCATGGGTGCTCCTATAGAAGTGGGTTTAGTTTACCCGATGCCAGAGTGTTCTTGCAGTTTGTTCCCGGGCGGGATTAGTTTCAAAGCGTTTTGGGGAGGGGAAATGAAGCGCCTTGTCATAGCTGGACTGCCGTGCCCTGCGGATGCCTGGTTAGATTTCTTAGACGAAGACACTAGCGACAGCGATACAACCCGAGTGATTTCGATGGGAGAGATTTTCGCCAAGACGGAAAGCTCGGACCCGCGCGAGCTCTCGTCTTACGTGCAGGACGAGATTGCCCGCTTTCGTCCCGACTCGATTGTTTGCCACGGCATTGGGGTCCCACTCACTTTATTGGGCATGTGGCGCCTGCGTCGGCACGAAGGGGCGAAGTACAACCCGCGCATTACTATTTTTAATGGCGCTTTTAGAAAAGTAAGTTTGCTGCAAGCACGCGAGCCGCTGTGGATTCAGTTACTCCCCGCGCGGCAACTGGCGAAGCATGCCGAGATGGCCGGCGGCAAAGTGGATCTCCATTTGAAAGAGCAGATGTACAAAATCCGCGCGCTTTATCGCACGATTATTCTGCATCGAGCGACGGAAAAAATTTCGCAAGTCTTGGGGCTCGATAGTTTTGCGCGCATACCGCGCGGCGAACGCTTTCGTTTGGATGTGCAAGTCATCGCAAGTTCCAACGATCCCTTTTTGCCATTGGATACGATGGAAAAATTGGCGAGCGATCTAAAGGCCAAACGATTCGTCGTTACTGAGTACGGACACTTCCCCTACAGCGGCGACGAAGCGACGATTTTGCCAGCGATTCATTCTTTTGAAAAAGCTCAAGTCTGCTAAGCACTTAGCGGTGCACTCAGAATAGACGGCAATTTGCACCCCCCACCTCCTTGGTGGGTCGCAGAATACGCCCCAAATACCCCTATCCTATCGACGAGTTAGCTGTGTTCCCGACACATTTGCGAATGCGTGCCCGTATACAGAGTGGACAGCTGGTTTGAGGTTTAGGCGAACTCCCCCTCCCTCACGGCCTAGAGTCCTGTGGCCAAAAACGGCAGGCACTTTGCATTCTCTATGGGTGAATAGTCCTATTGATGAAGGCCCTGGGGGGGTCCTATGATCAACGGTTTCTATAAATACAGTCTGACTTTAGTAGTGGTGTTGAGTACCAGTTCGCTGGCGCTCGCAGTTGAAGCGGCACCTAATTTAGGGACTGCAGCCGCCACGCCGACGGCCGGTGCAGCGGGTACTCCCAAGGCAAATGGAGTTTCTCCCCAGCAGAATCAAACGGAACAAAGCAATTTGCGCAATATCGATGCGGCACGCCGCCATCAACGTGATTTGGAAGTTGCTCGACTGGAAAAAGAAAAGGCGCAAGTCAGAGCACAGTTACAAAAAGAGCAAGCGGCACTGGCACAAGAAGAAGCGAAACGCCAAGCCGTCTTGGATAGCCTTCCCGCCAAGCGCGACAAAATTATCTTAGCCGAAATCGCAAAGACTCAAGAAGGCATGGACGAGCCCACTCGCGTGGCTTTCAAAGACTTTATCGTAAAGGAATACCCGAAGCTTGCTACCGATACAGCGGAAGGAAATCCGCTCGGCTTGGGAGCTGCGGCAACGCCTGAAAAAGTTTCTGAAGTAATCAGCCAATTTAAAGTCCGCATGGAGATTGCGGAGTCTTTAAAGACTGACGTAGCCAGTGCCGCGCAAAATATTGGTCCAGAAAAGGCCAAGGCAGAAGGCGCTGACGGCAAAAAACCGGAAGCAGCGCCCGAAAAGCTATCGCTCGAAGAGCAACGAAAAGCCGAAGAAGAAATGCAAAAGAATTTCCAGGCAAATCTGAGAGCCATCTTTAAAAAGAGTGTTGGCGCTAAAAAAGCCAGCGCGCCGGTAACACCCGAGAAAATTGTCGGTCATGTGAATGCGTTGAGAGATTTAGCGTCCATCAATCGCAACACAGAACCCGAACAAGCAAAGCCAGGATTTCACGAGACACCAGCAACAGCACCGGGGCAGTAATGAAGGCGCACATCAAATTTCTTATTCTCACTGCTATTGCCTTGGTCTCTACGACCTTTGCAGCCGACGACGACGCAGCTGCCCCGAGTTTAGATGGTGCGGCTGTGACGGAGACATCGGGCACACCAGGCCTGGATCCCACTCAGTCAGGTGGCCTCACCCAGAATCCTGAAAGAGACACGGCTGGTTTTGCGACGACTATTCCGGATGCGGTTGGTCGTTTTGAAACAGCGCTGGGAATCGGCGCGCAAACGGACAACGTTTTGGTAAAGGACTTAGAAAAAGTGCTCGGCATGGATTCGTCCATTGCAAGCCGCCGGAACACGGTCGAACAACTGCAGCAAAGGCTCAATGATTTAGAAAACACGCCGACTCCTCCTGAGCCCGAGCCATTGGCCAATCAAAATCCAAACGCGGGTCAGGGTGGCGGCGGTAGCGGCGGCGGGGGAAGTGGGGGCGGCAGCGGCGGGGGCAATTCGCCTCCCGAAATGGCCAGCATTCCGCAATCGAGTGGCTTTACGTTGCCCGAGAATCCCCAAGAAGTGACTCCAGATTTTGCCAGTGGACTAGACGGCGGCAGCGATCGCGAAAGCACGTTTAATCCGAGTTCTTCGTCGATTGGTGGTTACACACCTCCGCCTTTGGATTTATCTAAACCTGCAAACAACGGCAGCGCACCCGGACAGTTTGGTCCTGCGCAGATTGCAGCCGGCGATATGCCCAAGCTAAAAACTTTGGATTCCACAGCCACCCCGGGAGCTACCAGTGGAGCTGGCAGCGAAAACGCGGGTAACGCCGGCGCAGCCGGTGGAGCCAATGGCCTGGGCGGCGGCGGTGCCGCGGGCGCTGGTGGGGGCGATAGTCAGTTTGGCAACCTCGGTTACGACGGTGGCGGCGAAGGCGGCTCGGGAATCAATGTGCGCGATGCAGGCTGGGGATCGGGCGGCGAAGGGGGTGGCGCGAGCGGCGAAGCCCCCGGTGGCGGCAACGGCACGGAAGTCGCGGAGAAATCCTCTAAACAGTTTCCAATGAATCAGCTGATGGATCGCAAGCCTTCGGACCAAGGTCGATTCCTGGTTCGTAGTAAATCCGATGGATCTATCGACGATACTATCTTTGGTAAGGTTTCGTTCTGGATCCAAGATTCTTGCGGTTTTGTGCCGAATTCCAAAACCGATAAGAAACCCGCTTACTGCGACAAAGCGGTCGAGAATGATTTACAACTTGCCTATTCAGAAGGCGGACTAACAAAACCAGAAGATTCCGCAAAGATAGCAACCGCTAAGCAATTCGAACCACTCCCCGTACGCAAACCACGGCCGGTGAAAAAGGGCTTACGTGAAATTGCTAGCACTCCTCGCGGTGCCGATGAAGTGGCAGCCGAGTCCGAAGACCTGCTGGAAGCACTCCGGGCGCGTGCTGGGAACATTTAGGTTTTGAATCATTGCCGTTCCCGCCTCCCCCAAAAAAACAAAAAATAAAAATCCTATCTCGCCAAAAAGGCGAAGGGTTGAGTCTTGCGCGGATGGTGTTAGGGCAGGCGCTAAAAGAAGCAGGTGAAGGGTGGTGTGGATTAGGCAAATCGGAGGAGGGGGTGGGTGG
>JALHPX010000190.1 GCA_022842225.1 bacterium | reverse complement strand
CGAGAAAAAATTGACTTCCGTTGTAGCTGAGGACGAGGGGCTCTCCGGACGAAAGGCCGGTTTGAAGGGGTGACCATCCAGTGTTGAACTTTGCAATTTTATCGGAAGCCACGTTGCCACCCGCATCCGTAAAACTCCCGGCGGCATAGACGCTGGTGCCATCTGAAACCACGCTAACTACAGGGCCATTGAGACCCGTCATAGGATCCAAAGACTGGAACAGGCCAGTGGAATCATCAAATTGTGCGATGTTATCGGCAAAGCTGTTCCCGCCCACGTCGGTGAAGTCGCCGCCGATAATGATGAGCGTGGAGAGGTGGGCTGCGAGGGTGTTGACAGCGTTCACGTTGCCGCTCATTCCGCCTCCAGCTGTTTGCCATGCGGGGGGCGAGCCCGCTTCATACCATCGCGCAAAGTACCCCAAGTTTGTATTGGCGTTGATGCGATCGAATGTGCCTCCGACATAGAGATTCGTGCCAACTGCAGCGAGAGCGGTAACTGACCCCGATGGAATCCCCTGATCTAATGCCTCCCAGTTGGTGCCGTTCCACATTGCAATACGATCTGCGTTGGCATTCCCACCTGCGTCGGTAAAATCTCCACCGACATAGAGATTGCTGCCTATCTTTGCAACGGCTCGTACGGGTCCATTCAGAGGCACTCCGGGAGCGGCAAAGGTGCTAGTGGAGGTATCGTAAATAATTAGGTTGTCGGCACCGGGTAGCCCGTGGCCGTCTTCAAACTCGCCGCCGATGTACATGTCCATACCTATGTTGCGGATCGTGTGAATGTGTTTTGCTTTGAAGTTGAGGCGCGTGAACACGTTCCCAGAAAAATTGTGGTGAAAAAGGCTCGCGTTGTAGCCACCGGAATTGCCGCCGCTGGTTTTGCAAGCAGCCACACTATCGGCGACAGAACTGGTGTAGGAGTTGGGAATGGAAATGGTCTT
Organism: bacterium; assembly: GCA_022842225.1. Lineage (GTDB taxonomy): Bacteria > Bdellovibrionota > FAC87 > UBA2466 > UBA2466 > JALHPX01. Next base: position 5,295 of record JALHPX010000190.1, on the reverse strand, counting down.
ATCTGCCGTCAAATCCGCCGTGACACTTCCCAGCAGGTAGAGAGAGGCGGAAGCTTGATTTAAAAGATCATAGAGGCCTTTTCCAGAACATTGCGTGCCGAGAGCGCCTTTGTATCCCAAGACATCTATTGTGCGGGCATTGCCAGGGCGGATCTGAAGTTTGATTCCGTTGGAAGTGGCATCGGCGACGGTAGCCGCCCTAGAGACGGTGCCTAGCTTTAAGCACGCGGCAGTCACGCCGTCGTTAAACGTCTTATCGCCAAAGGTCGAGACGGTGTTTTCCCCGCGAGCGTTTACGATAAAACAATCCATGTCAGCTGCGGTATTAGGACCGCGATTGCGGCCTAGATCAAAATTCAAGGAGACTTGCACGTTGTCGGGGCGATTCTCTGTGCATGCGATGGCGACGATAATCGCGACGGCGCAGGCCACTCCAGGGAGGAAAAAAGAGATGCGCGAAATCTTCATAAGCCCCCAAGGTGATGGACTTATGATTCTAGTCAGAAAAGGCTAGAAATTGTAGGTGAGAGTCAGCATGGTGGTGAGGTAATCCCCACCCCGATCGCCCGCGGGCACGAGTCCATTAAGTGTGCTCGACTCGTCAGCAAAAAAGATCATGTGGTAACGCACGTCAGCACCGATATAGAAATGATTGCCGTATACGGGAAACTCAACCCCAGCTCCGCCGTAGATACCGAAATTTTTCGAGTCATCATTCGGAGCACTCACTCCAGAAGAGCTTTGTGAAGCGGTGAGGGTGCGCATGTAGATCCCCGCGCCCGCTGCTAGATAAGGATTTGCGATCGAAATCGCGCGCGGTGCGCCACGCGTGTCGAAGTAATAACGAAAGCCCAAAGTGATCGGAATAAAATCGTTGTCGTAATCGACGCCCAGGCCCGCCGACGTGCGCACTTGGTCAAGGTGATAGGCGTAGTGAACAGCGGCTTCCAGAGCGACTGCACGGTCGAAGAAGAACAAGAGACGGCCGCCAAAGCTGACGCCGGGGGCCGTGCTAATTCCTAGGCCGCCCGTAAAAATTCCAGCACCAATATCGACTCCCAACATCAGGAATCTTCCCAGGTGGAAAAATTCTTTGTCGGATTGCTCGTCTTCAGAAAATTCGTAGTTACTTGGATCGCCGAATGGATCTTTTACGCCCGGATAATCATTGATCTGACTTTCCGCGTGCCCCAAAGAAGTGGTGAGCAAAAAAACGCAAGTCACTACCGTCTGTAACAGACGCATAAACCCAGGCATAAACGTCCCCTTACGTGCGTATTCTATTGGTTCATTATACCCGACCCCAATAGGCGTTGGTTGTATTCAGTTGGAATACTTAGAAATAATAATGCATTCCGGCGCTGGCGAAACCACCGCCAAAGGTCTCTAGAGCAAAACCATTTAGCAAGCGCAGTGCGACTCCGCCTTCGAGTTGAATGCCCAAGTTAGGAAGTCCGGTGAGGAAGAATTCGACTCCGCCTAAGGCATCGGCTTCCACCCCGGTGTCACTCGTGGTGGCGGTTCGTCGTGAAAGCGCAAAACCACCCAGCCCCAGATAAAACAGGGCGTTTTCTTCGACTACCAGATTGCGGTTGATCTTGGCTCCCGCCACCAAGTCGTGAATGCCCTTGGCCACATTCATTCCCACGACCGCCGTCACCGAAAAATACCGGTCAGCGTGGTAGCGCATCGAGACGCCCGAGGATTTCTGGAATTGGTGATAAGTCATCCCAAAACCCATTCGATCCGATAGATCCTTCAACGCCCAAAGGGGCTCCGATAGTAAAAGCCCCAACCCCGCGCAGACCAAAAGTGCAGTTTTTCTCATGGATTACAATTATTCCCTAAGTTGCGCCGGGGCGGCAAGCAGGCTTTGAAAGAGCTGACTCTGTCTGCTAGCTTATGGCCAGTTTTAGGAGACGTACCCGTGAGTGACAGACTTTCGAAAGAAGGCCGTAAAGAGCTGAAAAAACCCGATGCCTTTGTGGCATGGGGAAGGAAAAGAGTAGAGGAGCTGGCCGGAAGCACCCGCCAGATCTCCATTCTCGTTGGCGTCATCGTTCTAGTCGTTTTTGGCTGGTACGGTTACACGCGTTGGCAAGCGGGTCAGAGCGAAAAGGCGTGGGAATCTTTCTACGAAGCTTACAAAACCGAAGAGCCCGGACGCTGGGCAGCATTAGAAAAAATGTATGGGGATAATTCCGGCAGCCGCGCCGGCTCTTATGCCGCGGTCGTTTTGGGCGACCACTTCCTCTCTTTGGCTAAGGCGACTGTCGACAAGCAATTAGAAGTCACTCCTCCTGCGGCCGCCGCGGGCAAGGGCGCTAAGAAATCAGAGCCCAACTTCGCTGTGAATCTCACAGCGCTCCCAGTGGAAAAGGAAAACTCCGCGAAAGCCGCCGAGTGGTACACCAAGGCCAGCAAATTTAGTGGCCTAGCGAGTGAAGAAAAACAGCTTTTAGAAATCAATGTCGCCAACGCTTATGAGATTGCGGGCGATTTGAAAAAAGCAGATGAGGCCTATCAAGCTGCGGCAAAAACCAGCTCTGTCTCCAAGGGCCTCGCGATGATGAGCACTGGCCGCGTTGCAGAAATGCAGGGCCAGAAAGATCGCGCTGTTCAGATTTACCAAGACATTATTAAGGAGTTTAGTGGAACTGAGAAGAACCGTGAGTACGAACGGCTTGCTCAGTCGGCGCTCCGTCGGGTGCAGACCCGGCTTTTTAACGAGTAACAAATACCATGCGCGCTTCTGCTTTGCTTTTTCTATCCACTCTGTGCCCCAGTCTTTTTGCAGCTACCGGGACTGCTGAAATCATTTCTGATTGGGCGATGCCGCTTCGAAATGAAAAATCGCAGATTGTCATTTCCCGCGAGCGCACGCAGCCGGTTGTTCTAGGCGACATTCTTTTCATCGCCAGCCTTGCGGGAGAGGCAGTCGCCCTGCACCGAAAAGATTCCTATTTGTTTTGGCGTGCAAAAATGCCCGCTGGCGTGGAAGGCGGCTTTAATCAAGGCCGCAGCAAATTAATCGTCGGCGATCGCACTGGAAATTTGCAGGCGCTCAACACCCGCGATGGCAGCGTTGCCTGGCAGATTCATAAGTTTTCCGAATGGCTTTCGGCACCGGAAATCACTCGAGGCAAAGTGATCCTCACTTCGTCTGCCGAAGAAGTGTTTGCGCTGCACGAAAACACCGGGGCTTCGCTATGGCAGTATTCGGGTCGTGGAGACGAGAAAATGTCTGTCCGCGGCACGTCGTCTCCCACCGTCTTCAATGACTCCGTGTACGTCGGATTTGCGTCTGGCAAAATCGTCAGCCTCGACATCAGCGATGGTTCGGTACGCTGGGAAAAACAAGTGCAAGGGCGCCGTATGCAGCGCCGGTTCTATGACGTGGATGTGAAGCCTTATGTCGACCAGCGTTCGGTGATCGTGAGCAACTACGAAGGCAACACCGTTAGCTTAAATCGCGATAACGGCGATACGCAGTGGATTTTCCCGGTAGGTTCTTACGGCGGTTATCTCGTCGAGAAGGATCGCATTTTCTTTGCCGGTACCAATGGCTCTTTCTACGCTTTAGACCGCGACACAGGTCAGCCGGCGTGGAGCATTAAATACGAGGGCATTGGCACGCAACCAACGCGCGTCGGCGATTACGTCGTCTTCACGGTGTCGAGTGATCCGATTTACTTGTTAGATGCGAAGACCGGTGCGGTAGTCGACACCTATCGGCTGGGAGCGGGCTCGCTTGCTTCTGCTACCGCGGCAGGTCCTGATAGCTTTTATTGCCTCAGTAATTACGGTAACCTGTACGGGTTCAGCATTCGAAAAAAGAATCCGTTGAGGATGGCGACAGAGGTAGTTCCTACTCTTTCTGCCTTAAATCGTTTTGGCCAACCAGGATCCCATTCAGAAGTTCCTTGAGTCGCAGCGCTTAGCGTTTGTATTTTCTGCTTACCAAATCTGGGCTGAGCACCGGGGTGTTTCGGAGCATTGGAGTGGCGGCGTCACCGACTATTGGAATAATGAAAAAGTCGGCGACAAGCTGCTGTTTGATATCGGCTCGATGACCAAAGCGGTTGTCACCGGATCGGTTTTTGCGCGGGCAGTAGATCGTAAGCAGTTGGACTTGGGGGAAACAGTCGGCAAGTACTTGCCTGGCACTCGTTACAGTGGACTCACTTTACATAGCTTACTTTCACACTCATCCGGACTAGCGGCCTGGCTACCATTTCATCAGACGCCCATGACCTCTATGTCTGCGTGGCTCGCGCACAACAGCGCGCACCTATTTTCCGCGCCCAAGCCCAGTAAATCTGTTTATAGCGACGTGGGTTTTTGGATTCTGGGGCTAGTGATTGAAAAAATCTGGGGCGATATTCAGACTGCTTTTGATACCGAAGTGAAGAAGCCTTTGGCATTGCGCGGAGTCCAGTTTGGTCCTGTGACAGCGGCCAAAGCGGTGGCCACCGAGTTCCGCGAAGAACGCCGCGCCGCTTTGCGCGGAATTGTTTTTGATGAGAACTGCGAAGCCATGGGTGGCACCGCCGCGCACGCAGGGCTTTTTGCGACTGCATCAGGCGTTGCGTCGTGGGCGCGTCATTGGCTCGACGCTCGCAAAGGCCGCACACAATGGCTGTCGGCAAAAACCGCCGAGATTTTCACTAAACCCGCCGTACCCGCCTTGGGATCTTGGGGATTAGGTTGGGATACCAAATCAAAAACCGGCTCGTCCGCTGGCTCGCGCTTTTCGCCAAATAGTTTTGGACACCTGGGCTACCCGGGCACCAGCGTGTGGATTGATCCAGATTCCGATGCGTTTTTAGTCACTCTCACCAATCGCGTGCACCCGTCGCGATTAGACGAACGCGTGCGCGTGTTTCGTCCTCAATTTCACGACCTGGTTCATTCCCGATGGGAAGGCAGCAAAAACGGAGCTTCGCATGGCTGATAACAACGATCTTAAAAAGGTGCATTTTGTCGGCGTAGGCGGCACAGGCACTGGCACCCTTGCTGTTGCGATGGCTCACAGCGGCTACACTGTATCTGGGAGCGATGGCGCCTTGTATGAGCCGATGAAGAGCGTTTTGGCCGATGCCAGCGTGGAAGTCTTTGAAGGCTTTAAGGCAGAAAATCTCCAGAAGGTCGATCCGGACGTGGTGGTGATTGGCAATGTGATCCGCCGCGATAACCCTGAAGCCGTGGCCTGGATTCAGTCTGGCAAATATTTTATTTCGTTTCCCGAAGCCGTTCGTCGCTTCGTGATTCAAAACCGTGTAAGTGTGGTGTGCG
>JALHPX010000189.1 GCA_022842225.1 bacterium | reverse complement strand
CTCTAAACCAACAATAAACAATACCGAAACCGGTCTTGCCTTCTTTCCACGCGGTGAACCACTTCTCGTTATTCTTCCAAGGGATACGAGCGTACTTCTCAATAAACGCAGTTTTCTCGACCTGAGGGAACCAGTAGAGAATGTGGTAATAGAATTCCCGCCAAATCAATTCGCTTAGGTACTTATCCGCACTACTGACTGGCTTTTGACCAAAGGGCTTTAGGCCCAGGGACCGAATCACCTGAGCGCCTGTCAAACTACCGTTCTTAAAGTAGATGGAAAGCTGCGAAGTCCCTGCAGTACCAGGAAGATCGCGTTCCGCCGCATAGGCGCCGATTTTGGGAGCAAAGGCTGCTACCTTAGCGTGTGCTGCCTCCACTCCTGCTTTCGGCAGAGCAATGGAAACATGGGGGGAGTTTTTCTTTTCAAAAGATTCCAGTGCACAATGCGGCACTTGCTTCCCCAACACATCTTTCCAGCTTAGATGAAATACTTTGCCTTTAAAGACGGTTTCTTTTGGCCGCAATCGCACTTGAATACTCGGAGTTCGAAAAAGCTCCATCCAGCGCCGCTGAAACGGAGAGAACACCTGGTAGGGGCCTCGGTCCAACCCCTCTAACAATTCTTCGGGTTCAATCAATAAATGATCGCGATCGGTGTGGACCTGCACACCTAATTGCCTGGTGAGTAACTGAGAAACAGCAAGATCTCGCTTGCGCGCAAATGGCTCATAATCTCGATTAAACGTGACTTCTGTAGGGGCCGCGCCCTCTTTCGCCGCCTGCGCAACAATCCGTTCAAAAGCAGCAACCGGCAATTCATCGACTACTAAAAGATCGCCGCCATGCTCGCGCATTTGCCTTTGCAACAGGGAAAGCGTCTGTAGAAAAAAACCAAACCGCGCGTGAGAAAAATCGGAACGAGATAAGAATCCGGAGTCAAAGCTAAAAAGCCCCACCACACGTCCGTGGTACTTCTGCATCGCATGGTCTAATGCAGGATTGTCGACGAGTCTTAAATCGCGACGGAACCAATGGATAGCGTAGGGTGCGGACATTTCTCCACCTTCAACGGCGAAGATTGTCATTAAATGATTTGGAAGGAAACTATAAAACGGTGCCGTGGCTCCGGAGATATTGCTCGAGAATAGCGCGGGCCAGGTAGGAAGATTTCACGCGCCAGAATTCTCCGTGAATCGACATGACGGATACCGCCAGCTTGCGATCGCCCGCTAAGGCATAGCCCACAAACCAATCGCATTTGCCCTTAGGGCTCATGCTCATGAGAGAGCCGGTTTTTCCGCCAAACTCCACTTCATGAAACCGGCGTTGCCGCACCAGCGTGCGGAAGGTCGAGCGACTGGTTCCTGATTGAACCGTTCTGCGCATCAGCGTGCGCATCGCTTCGGCAGTTTCTGGACGAATGGGAGTTTCCAAGACAGCGGGTTGACCAAGATAGAGACGATTCCCCTCTTCATCGCGCACCGATTTAATAAGATAGGGCCGCATCATCACACCATCATTGGCGATGCTTGCCGCAATCAAGGCGCCTTGAATGGGACTCATCAGGGAAACGCGATTAAATCCCGACGCGACTTCGGCTCGCTCCCAATCACTGGTCAGCGGATCTTGCAGGTGCCCTCGCTTAATGGGGATGTCGGTGGCGATGTCGCGATTAAATAAAAAGCGTTTTCCATACTCCTGCAGGTGAACGGGCGAGAGCATGAACATGCCGATCTTGGCGAAAACGGTATTCACACTGCGCGCAAACGCGTCGATTAAAGTCATCTGACGCACCCAACGATTGTTCTCGTTGCCGTAGACGTTTCGACGATAAAGCGTGTGATTCGAACCGTGAAACGTCACAACGCTCTCGGGCTCGAGAATTTTTTGATCAATAGCTGCAGCTGCGGTGACGATCTTAAAAATGCTAGCAGCCGGAAAAGAAGCTTCCAGCGCCAAATGTTGGGAGATGGGAAACTCGCTAAAGCTAAGCAAGGTCAGAATCTCACCGGTTTGCGCGTCCAGCAAAACAGCCGCTACATAGTCAGGATGGTACTGCTTCACCAACTTCCACGCCCAGGACTGCATCTGGGGATCAATGGTGTAATTCATGCGCACGGACTGGCGGCCTTCTTTTCGCGGCACTTCCACTTCCAGAGGGTTGGGCAGATCGCCTGAGCGCAGAACGGCGCGGAGGTTTTCACTCAAGGTTTCAGCGGTCAAAACGCTGGTCCAACTAGCGCGACGCAGTAAATGGGCCGTAAAGACACATAATCCCAGGCAGAGGGCAAAGCTGGTCAACCCAATAAAGAAAGCGACTGGTTTTGTCTGTTGTTTGAGCCGACCCACGAGAAAGAACCTCTCCCCTATTTTAGCTCAAATCACCTGGTCAGTCTTATGGCCATTGAATTTTCTTTGCCGTAGCATATTTTACTAATCCAATGGTCAAACCCATGAAACCCTCCAAAAGTGTTCTTATTACCGCGGGGCCTATGCGCTCTCCGCTCGATTCCGTGCGTTTTCTCCAGAATCGCTCCAGCGGCAAAATGGGATTGGCCCTTGCCAAAGCAGCCGTCAGTTCCGGCACACGCGTTGGCGCCATCTTAGGCCCGGTTGATTCCGACGTAGAATCCGAATTCGAATCGATTTGCGAAGTATTTCGTTACGAAACTCCTCAGGAATACAGCGCACTTCTCGAAAAGTATTTTCCGCTCGCCAATATCTTCATCAGCGCAGCCGCTGTTCTTGATTTTCAAATCGTCCAAGCTGCTTTGCCGACGGCGAAGAAGCTCGATCGCACGGATATTTTTGCCGGCGGCGTCACCCAGTCCGAGCTTCTGCTTCCGGTCCAAGCAGTGCCTGATTTTGTACAGATGTATGCCGAGCGAAAGCAACCCAACCAAACCGTTATCGCCTTCTCGCTAGAGACAGGAAATCTAGAAGCGGCTATGGAACGCGCCCGTCAGAAGATGTTAAAAAAGAAGGCGGATGCGATCTTTCTAAATTTGGTCGGCCCCCAATCAGGTCCTGACTCTGATTCCAATCGGCTCTGGTTTCTCACTCCGGCGGGAAAAACTACCGAACTCCCTGAGGGACCCAAAACCACATTGGGAGGTCCAGCGTGGGAGCTAGTTCAAAAACTGCGCTAACGCCCGACCTGTTAGCCCGGGCCTACACCAACGGCTATTTCCCGATGGCCGATCCCAAGACCAAAGAGGTTTTGTGGTATCGCCCAGATCCGCGAGCAATTTTGCCGCTCAATAACTTTCAAGTTTCCAAGAGTTTGAGAAAAAGCATCCGCAAATTTGAGCCACACGTTTCGTATAATCGTGCATTTCTAGAAGTAATGCGCGCGTGTGGCGATCGCCAAGAAGGCAATTGGATGACCGAGGAGTTCTTTGAGGCATACGGGGCACTTCACCGCCAGGGCCGCGCCCACAGCGTGGAAATCTGGGATGCTCAGGATAAGACTTTAGTCGGCGGAGTGTACGGCGTAAGTTTCGGAGCGGCTTTCTTTGCCGAATCTAAATTCCACCGCAAAACCGATGCGTCCAAAGCCGCATTGTATTTTCTCATCCAACGCCTAAATGCCACTGGCTATCAACTGCTGGAGGTGCAATTTCTCACCCCTCACCTGGAGAGCCTGGGCGCGATTGAGGTTTCGGATTTAAATTATCAGCAGCTTTTAGTCGACGCGCTGAATGAACAGCCGCTGGCTTTTGCCTAGGGCTTTTTGGAAACTTCGATATCGTCGTAATCTGCTTCGGACTGGGTCTTGGTTTCGTCCGCATCGGATAGAATCGCAATCCCGCGAACTTTCCCCGGTGGATCGCCGCCAAAATATTTCCTAAAATCTTCGGCCACATTGCGGCTTTCCGTGTGCCATTCACCAGTCTTGCCACCGGAGCGAACGACAACCCCCCGTAACTTCCCAATCAAAGGAGTGCCCTGCTCTAACACCGTGCCGACAGCATCGTCGGTCGCCCAAAAATACTTAATCACGTAGTAAGTCGGAAAACCCTTCCACAGCAGGTAGACCTGCGCGGCGGCATCGGACTTTTTGCCTTCGAGAATCTTGGCACCCGCGGGAAATTTCTGAACACGCCATTTCCATTTCAAGTAAGGAAACTCGGAAGTGTCCCAATCATACGATTTCTTAAGCGCGTTGGCTTCGGTTCCAGGGATCCACCGACTGCGCAGGAAAGTATTGCCCAGCTGCCAGATGTATTGGAAATCGAGTTTTCCATCCTCGAGGTTTCCGCCCTCCCAGCCGTTCTTTAGCGGGTTGTCTCCCACTTTGACGTCAAAGCGCTCGAGCCACTTGCGTTGGCCTGCCTTTGCAGCCGCCAGTTCGCGCTCCGACTCCGTTGCCGTCTCCTCCGCCGCGATCAAATGAGCACATGCGATGGCCGCCACGAAAAAGAGTCGAAATGTATTCGTAGAAAACAGCATCACGTTGAAGCAGATGATACCCAAGAAAGGACCTAAAGACCAATCTATCCACTTTGTAGCTTTAATTCATGGAGCGAGCAGAGGGGTCAAAGCGAATCACGTTAGATCGCATTGCGCCCAGCTCACGGATAAGCGCTTGGCGGAACAGCTGAAGGGTCGCCACGCCATCCTTGGCGTAGTCGGTAAGGTATTTAAAGTTCTGATAACCATTACCGATGTCATCGCCAATCAGCCCTGTAAGATTAGTGTGCGTCAAAAGCGCTAAGCTGATTTTTGCGAGCGTTACTCTTCCACCGCGACGGCCCGGCTTATTGGGCTCAAAGTCCAAGCTATTGACGTCGTTTAGATCGAGCGAGTGGAAGATTGTGTTGGTATTGAAATAGTCGCCCGGTTTACCCTCTCGTAGCTCTTTCGGAACGCCAATGCCTTCGTAGAGGCGAACCAGCGAACTACCGTCGATTTCTTCAATGTAGGGGAAACCACCGGTGTAACCATCTTTCTCCGGCACCACGACCACACCCACCGGCCGACCCAGTTTCAGGAAAGCGCCATACTGCGCCAGTAAGTCCATGCTCAACACTTCGATGTTTTGAAACATCCAGTGCTGTACACCACGGGCTTTTAACTGCGCTCGCCGACCCGTCACGTTCATCACTGTATAGGCCCGGCCGGCACCTTCCCCATTTGCGGCTTCATCAAAAAGCATCTGAGGATTGGTCGCATCGGGGTGCAACGGCCACACTTCGACCTGATAGCCAAATAGGTGCGTTTCGTTGAGCAACTCGCTCGCGGCTATATAACGCTCGATCATGTCGTGGATGATGGAATTGATTTCCTTGTCATCGACAAAAACTTTGTAGTGGTAGTTCGCTTTGAAATCGATCAACGCAGCTTGGATTTCTTGGTGAGTCGCCCGGCTGCTCCAAACGTCAAAATGAATGTACCTTCTGGTAACGGCACTCAGCACAGCCACCTGCGCCAGCTTGGCTTCAAGTGGATTGATAGCGACGGTACTAGACTTAGCCTCCATGATGATTTCGCGCATCCGCTTCTCGGCCGGTTCGATATCCTGTACGTGCAGGTGCTTTAGGTACGACGGCTTGTTCTCTAGCGCCAGAGAATAAATATCCCGTCGATGGGCGTGGTCGGCAGAGACAAAATTCGAAAGCGCTACAACCTCTTCCCAAAGTGCCGGCGTCACCACCTGGTGTAAATTGAGCGGCAAATTGGCCTTTACCAAACCACCCCCCCGACGCCAGTTTCCAGCACCACTAGTAAACCAATGCAGAGGAGAAAATCCGTCGTAACCCAAGCTAGCAATTCTTGAGGCAAAAGAGGCTGCAGCAGAGGGCGTCTGGGTCGCGTTCCATGCGTTCACGCTGCGCGCGCGAAATTCCTTTGGCGTCTCGGTCGCACCGTCGTAAGTGCAGGCCCATTCTGAAATATCGCTAGCTCTGGCTTTACGTAATTTGCGCTTGGAGAAATCAGGGGGATTTTTTCCGTACTGTTCGTACTGATCTAAGATGGAACCAATTAATTGAGGGCTAGCCGGTGGGAAGTAGCCGTCCCAGCGAATGGCATCAAACTCGGTCGGCAGGTGCTCAACGAGCGCGCGCGCAGCGACTTCCTGACCGCATGTCTCTGCCACGCGCTCCACAGCGGGCTGTAAAGGCGGACGATCACCTGCTACAAGCGCTGCCTGCAGCAAAAGGCCTAAAAGTACAAAAACTCTAACCATTTGCTAACCTGCCTTAGCTCAAAAGATTGCTAAGGTGACTACCCCAAAAAAATAAAGTGAACGGACTCTGGAGTAGTCGTTAGCCCCGTAGAATTCAAGCGCTTTCGCTAGCAAGCTCGGGCTTAGAGGGTGGCGTGGATTGCTTGGGAAAGGGCCGGAAGGC
>JALHPX010000188.1 GCA_022842225.1 bacterium | reverse complement strand
GGAATCAAAAACAGCAAATCCTGAGCTACCTGCTCCAAGCGAGGGAACGGCGTTTCCTTCGGCGTCGAATAAGAACAGCAGCTTCCCGGCCGATTCTAAAAATTCATAACCCAAGAAACGTGTGCTGGTTTTGTCTTCGCTTAATACTTTCGTCAGCTTCTCTTGGACTGCGCCCGAATCGGACTTAGACCATACGCTCCGCTCGCGTTGCGCTTCCATCTGCTTTTCAAACGATTTCTCGTCGACAGTCAGAGAATGTTCCGCCGCAATGGTTTGAATCAGGTCTAACGGGAAGCCAAAGGTGTCGTACAACTTAAAGGCAACATCGCCTGCAATGGTGGTCGACTTGCTTTTGCGAGCGGTTGCCATGGCTTCTTCCAGCACGCCCATCCCGCGATGCAGGGTTTGATGGAATTTCGCTTCTTCGTCTTTAAGTGTTTCGGCAATCAGCGCTCGCTGCGCTTTTAATTCCGGATACACAACGCCCATAAGGTTTTCGACGGAGCCGGCTAGCTCATACAAAAACGGCGCGTCTTGTCCGAGCTTTTTGCCATGACGAATCGCACGTCGCAAAATCCGTCGTAGAACGTAACCCCGGCCTTCGTTGCTGGGGATAACGCCGTCGGCGATCATAAAAGTGCCGGAGCGCAAATGATCCGCAATCACGCGCATCGAGGTCGAATCGCTTTCATTGGCGCCATACTCTTTGCCAACGCGTTTACCAATCGCGCAAAGAATAGGCGTGAAAAGATCGGTATCGTAGTTGCTCGATACACTCTGCAATACGCAGCTTAAGCGCTCCAGACCCGCACCAGTATCGACACTGGGCTTTGGCAGAGGATGCATCTTGCCGCTGCTGTCGCGATTAAATTGCATGAAGACGAGGTTCCAGATTTCTAGAAACCTGCCCGTGTTGTCGTTGCCGGGGTTGTCGCCGCAGCCGGGGCGTTCGCCCCAGTCGAAATGGATTTCGGTGCAGGGGCCGCACGGGCCCGTATCGCCCATCGCCCAGAAATTATCTTTTTCGCCTAGGCGAGTGATCCACTTCTCGGGAACGCCCATGCCCTTCCAGAGGTCATAGGCTTCATCGTCGGTCTCAAAAACGGTAACGCGGAGCCGGTCTTTGGGAATCTTCCATTTTTCGGTAAGCAATTCCCAGGCAAAGGCGATGGCGTCTTTTTTGAAATAATCACCAAAAGAAAAATTCCCCAGCATTTCGAAGAAAGTATGGTGCCGGGGGGTAAAGCCCACGTTCTCTAAGTCATTGTGCTTGCCGCCGGCGCGGATGCACTTTTGGGACGTGGTCGCCCGGTTGTAGCCGGCATCCTTTAACCCCAAGAAATTGTCCTTAAATTGGACCATTCCGGCGTTGGTAAAGAGCAAAGTGGGGTCCGCAGCGGGAATCACGCTCGAGCTTTTCACTCGACGGTGGCCGTTGGATTCAAAATACTTCAGGAAGCTTTCGCGAATTTCAGCCGATTTCATGGCTTCCCACTTTAGGAGATTAGGGCGGGGATGTCCAAGGGCCTTTATTGCCAGCTGGACCGGCGCGAGTTAGAGAATCTGTCTAGGAGAACGCTTTGGATACCACCGAAAAAATTCGTCATAATTGGACCCGGCAAGAGGTATTTGACCTGATGAACCTGGACCTGGAAACCCTGCTTGCCCGGGCCCGGGCCGTCCACCAGGAATTTGGCGCTAAAGACGTGCAACAATGCGTACTGCTTTCCGTAAAGACGGGCGCCTGTCCGGAAGATTGCAAGTACTGCTCGCAGAGCGCTCATTATAAAACCGAGCTTTCGCCCGAGCCCCTGATGGATGTGGAAAAAGTGAAAAGCGCCGCGTGGGAAGCCAAAGAAAATGGCGCCACTCGCTTTTGTATGGGAGCGGCTTGGCGGAGCATTCCGCGCGGTCCGCGGTTTAATGCGGTTTTGGAAATGGTCCGTGAAGTGAAGAAAACCGGAATGGAAGTTTGCTGCACCCTGGGCATGGCGGAAGAAGACCAGTTGAAGGCGCTCAAAGAAGCCGGCCTCACTGCTTATAATCACAATTTAGATACAAGCCGCGAGCACTACTCGACGGTGATTACCTCGCGTACTTACGACGATCGCCTGCGCACCTTGGCGGCGGCCCGCAAAGCCGGCGTGCAAGTTTGCTGCGGTGGCATTCTAGGAATGGGCGAGACGCTTTGGGACCGTGCTGGCTTACTGACGGAATTATCAACGATGAATCCGCACCCGGAAAGCGTGCCGATTAATTTGCTCGTCCCGATTGAAGGCACCCCGATGGAGACCGCTAAGTCGGTACCGTTTGATGAATTCCTACGCACTGTTGCGACGGCGCGTATTGTGATGCCGAAGAGCCGCGTGCGCTTAAGCGCAGGGCGGAATGAATTGACCGACGAGCAGCAGCTGCAGTGTTTCTCCGTTGGCGCGAACTCGATTTTTGTCGGCGAGAAGTTGCTCACTACTCCCAACGTGGATTGGGAACGCGATCGCGCGATGATCACATCGATGTAAGTTACTTGGGCTTAAGAACAACGCAGTAATTGGGCGGATCTATTTTCTTAAGCTCGGTCTCGAGCACAATTGCGTTAGGCATTTGAGCTTTTAATAAACCTGTTAACCGTTCTTGGCTTACCAGGCGCGTGGCTCTATCTCCGGAGAGATACTTATCCGCCCACAATCCCATCGTTGCAAGATAATGTCCCGGCTCCACGTCTTTGATAATCAGTACGGCGTGCGTGCGACGGCAAAGTTCTGCCAGGTCGTGGAGGAAACCATTTAATGCACTATCCGGAATATGGTGGATCACGTCGCTTAGGACCACGGCGTGGACCGAGTCCGTTGCCATCCGCTCTTGCATCCAATCTTGAATGCTTTTTCCATCGTAAACGTGGACGCGGTTGCGAAAGCTTGGATCGATTCCTTTGCCTATGCCCGTTGCCAGATCAATCAACGTGAGCGAGATGTCTTTGCGAATCGCCAGCAGATCATTGGAGAGATAGCCGTCGCCTCCGCCGACATCGAGTACCGAGGCATTTTCGGGCAATTGCTGGGCAATCACCTCGGCGAGCTTCTCGGGATTGAGATAGATCCGGCGATAACTTTTAGCAAAAGCAGGAAGGCAAGGCCCAAGCGCTTTTCGCAGCAACACTCCCGGGGTCAGCCACGAACGTTGCATAGGCATTAATCTTCCAATTGGTTAGCGACGATCTGGACAACGTCCATGACTTCCACTTTGCTGTCGAGCGCCTTATCCGTCACGGCGTTACCGATCATGATGCGGCAATAAGGACAGCTGGTAGCGATGACATCCGGCGTGGCTTTCATCGCTTGATTGAGACGCATGTGATTCACGCGCTCCGTGGCTTTTTCTTCCATCCACATACGGCCGCCACCGGCGCCGCAGCAGGTGCCGTTCTTTTTGCTCTCAGCAATCTCGGTGAGCTTCGCTCCGGGAATGTTCGAGAGAATATTGCGGGGCTCGTCGACAACATCGTTGAAACGCGCGTAGTAGCACGAGTCGTGGTAGACGATGTTTTTATCGAGCTGCTTGGTGGTTTTTAGTTTCTTCTCTTTGAGCAGGTGCTCTACCAAGCTTCCGGCGCGGATGACCTCCCACTTGCCGCCAAAATCTGGATACTCGTTCGCCATTGTATTAAAGCAGTGCGGACAATTGACGATGATCTTCTTCACGCCATAGGAATTTAGTTTCGCGACGAGAGCTTCTGCCATCGTTTGAAACAGATATTCATTGCCTAGGCGGCGAGCGGTTTCGCCGTTGCAAAGTTCTTCTTTTCCCAGAATCGCGAACGATACGCCGGCTTTCTGTAAAATTTTGGCCATGCTCTGAGTGGTCTTGCGGTTATTGGCATCAAAAGCACCGCCGCAGCCGACGTAATAAAGGTATTCTGCGTCCTGCTTCTCCGCGATGCGCGGAATGTCCATCCCCGCCGCCCACGCATCGCGCTCTTCGGCGCCGATGCCCCAGGGATTGGAGTTGTTTTCCAAGCCCTTAAAGGTGGTGGCCAATTCGGTTGGGAAGCGCGAGGCTTCTTGCACCAGGTGCTGGCGGATATCGATGATTTTATCGACGTATTCTATATTAACCGGGCAAGCCTCTTCACAAGCGCGGCAGGCATTGCACGACCAGAGCACGTCGTCGATAATGGGACGGCCCTCACCTACTACCACTTCGGCTTCGAGCGCCGCGGATCCTTCGGCCAGAATTTTCGTCTGCAGGCCATAAGTCATATCGCGCAAGTTGAGCAAAAACTGGCGGGGAGCCAGCGGTTTACCCGTAGCCGTTGCGGGGCATACCGATGAGCAGCGTCCGCATTCTGTGCAGCTGTACATGTCCAATGTCTGCTTCCAGGTGAACTGAGTAGGAGTGGAGCGACCAAAGCGGGGCGTCTCGGATGTGAAGTCAGGCTTGGCAATTCGGCCCTTGGATTCGAGCTTGGTAAAAAAAGTATTGGGGAGTGCCGTGACGATGTGAAAGTGCTTCGACAGTGGCAGCACGTTGAGGAATACCAAAATAATGCCGTTGTGTATCCACCAAGCGACGTTGGAAACATTTTCTGCGAATCCAACATCATGAGCCAAGAATCCAGCAAGCCACGCTGTCACTGGCTGCCACGCGGCTTCAGCTGCTGCCTCGGGAGTGCCCGCGTGCATCACTAACCGGCCGGCGTCGTAAAAGAATCCGGATAACATGATGGAAAAAATCGAGCAGAGAATGAAAATCGCTTCTTTGTGCGATTGGCCGCGGAGCTTGGCTTCGGCAGGCAGGAAACCGTAAAGGCGGGTCGGCTTCACGACGAGCCAGCGGTACATCAAAACCAGGACTCCGATAGCGACGCCGGTTTGGAAAAAGTCTTTGGCGAGTCCATAGGGCCCACCCAAGAGATCCATCGACAGCCCAGGCAACGTGAGATCCGGTGCCCAACCGCGGACGAACATGGTCGCGACCTGCACTCCTAGAGTGAGAAAGCCCCAGAACACCACGATGTGTAGGTAACTGGCGATGCCGCCATCGCGGAAAAATTTGTATTGTCCAACTCCGTAGAGCAGCAGATTTTTGGTACGAGCAACTAGAGTGGATAGCCGGTAGTCGCGGCCATCATCGGTACGCATCTTCAGCAAGACGCCGATTCGTTTCGAAAGTTGAAAGAGAAAAAGGCCGATCGCAGCCAGAAACACTACAGTCCAAATCCAAAACGACATGCGCTCTCCCTCGAAGATGATGCTTTAGAGAGTACCAAGGGAGCACCGAATCATCAAAACTGAAATACGTGGGGCTGCCGACATCCCCAGGCGTCTAAACTTTGAGAGGCAGTCGCAATTTCATCGAGCTTGATCTCAACGGGCAAAATGCCAGCGGCGTTTTTCTTGCGAGCAAAAACTTTTCCCCACGGCGATATCGCAACGGTATTTCCAAAGCAGCGCGAACCCGTGCCGATGATTCCCGTTTGGTTGGGAGCTAGGATAAAAACCTGGTTCTCAATCGCACGCGCGCGCAGCAGGACTTCCCAATGCGCGACACCCGTATGGTACACAAACGCGCTCGGCACCGTGATGATCTGAGCCCCCGCGCCCCGCAACGCGCGAAACAATTCCGGAAACCGCAGATCAAAGCAAATCGTCAGACCCAGCTTCACACCATCAATGTCCACGACGGAAACTTCCTTACCGCGATCGGTGTAAGCCGCCTCGTTGTAACGCCGGTCTGGAAGAGTTGCTTGGAAGAGATGGATTTTCCGGTAGGCCGCCAGAACTCCCCCGGTCCGCGAAATCACGGGCAAGGTGTTGTAGTAAGCGTGCCTGCGGGCGGAGGGTTCGCGCAAACTGCCGGGGAGGAGGACTATCCCGAGCTCTTGGGCCCAACTCTGAAATGTCTCCAAATAAGCGGAATACTTCGCAACCTCCGTCCGCCAAGCAGCCTTGGGAGCGGCCTGGTAGCCCATCTCCGGAAAGAGCACCCACTGGGCCCCTTCTTTGGCGGCTAAATAGGTTTTCTTCTTCATCCACGCGAGGTTAGCGGCGGTGTCCGCCGACGAATTCATCTGAATCAGAGCTACGCGGAGGCTTTTCTTTTTCACTGTTTAATGGACTCCCTTGCTTGTGCGAGGCCGTTTCGATATACCGCGCCGCATGAAGAACCGCTTAATACTCGTAACGTTTTTATTCCTTTTAACCTCTTTGTCGTGCGTTTCCCAGGGGCCCGCTTCCCGGGATGTCTCCCAGGCCCCTTCGCGCGAAAGTCTCCAATCGACCGGTCACTTATATGAGTCGCTGGCGAAGTGGAGCCAAGATTCCAATTGCTGCACGGCCAAGGGTTCGAAGTTCGCGGTTGTTT
>JALHPX010000187.1 GCA_022842225.1 bacterium | reverse complement strand
TCGATCGATTCTCGTCGGAACAAGCACAAAGCAAAACCACGACCGCAAAGACTAGCTTCCACTTTCGCATCACCACAAATAACTCCACGTTAGGTAGGCCCTTCTACCCGGATACGGAAACCCCGACAACCCGCTAGGCGATTCTCTCGTCCATATTCCCAAGATCTCGGAGCTGACGGAGGTAACATTGAATAGATTTGCGACCTCCAGATTCCAAGTTCCCCAATCCGCACTCGCAAATCCCGCGCGCAATCCATGCTCTGAAAACGGAGAAACCTTTTTAACGTTGGCCTGATCGGCGTAGAAAGCCGACTGCCATTGCCAGGTATACCCTGCAAAAAAGCGGCCCAAGCGCTTTTCCAGATCCGCCGCCAAACGCAACTGGGGCCGAT
This sequence comes from bacterium, assembly GCA_022842225.1. Lineage (GTDB taxonomy): Bacteria > Bdellovibrionota > FAC87 > UBA2466 > UBA2466 > JALHPX01. The sequence goes on along the minus strand of JALHPX010000187.1, from coordinate 5,989 downwards.
AGGGCAATGCGCGACCGGTGTAATACTGAGTCTCGCTTAGGTTAATCGTCGATAAATACTGTGCGGTTGCTCCCAAGCTCCAGCCCTTATCTGCAAACGTGGCTGAGACCTCCTGTGAAAAAATGCGGCTCTTACCAATATTGGTAACGATGGAAGTTGTCGGCCCGTTGCTCACGCGAACAAGCAGATCGCCGTTAAAACTCAGAGATGAAGTCGTGGAGAGGCGCCAGTGTCCGATATCGGTATCCAGACCCAACTCCGTCTTCCACGCACTCTCGTTAGTGAGAGTGGGGTTCGGTGCAAGTCCGCGCGAATCCCCGTACAGATCATAGAGCCCCGGACTACGCTGGTATCTGCCCACTCCCGTGCGCAATCGCAGACGAGGCGCTACCTGCAGTAGCCCACTCAGTCGTGGACTAAAGAGCACAAATCGCCGGGCAGGCTGCGGCACGTAGCCAAACACTCCCGCCACGGGCTCAAGAAAATCAGCTTCTACTGGGCCAACCAACCAAATTTCGAAAGGGCCGCGCCCCTCATCTCTCCACACAATCGCGGGAACAGCGGCTGCCCCGTGCTTTCTGCCGTCGAGAGTCTGAAGTTGTCCAAAGAACGAGCGGTTGGTTAATTTTTCCGTCCATCCCCTGGCAACGGTTTGAAAACTCACACTCTCCGCGACAGGCAATCGCGCTGATAGCTCCCCACCTCCTGCTACTTCTTGGCTCTCACTGGGCATGCCGGCAAATGAATCAGATCGGGTTGCTAAGTCACTTGTCAGACGATTGCTGCGGTATCGAGCGAAACTGCGCGCCGTCCAAATCGACGAGGGATGCGAAATCTCAAATCCCAACAAGTGCAGTTGCTCCGACCACTTCTGCGGGTGGTCGGTGCCGACAGCGCCCGGCAGCTCCCGCTTTTCCCAGCCGCCCAACCAAAACACGGAAAGCGGATGAGAAGCGATTCGGGTTTGATAGCGCGGAAGAACCGCCACTCGCCACCAATGATTAAAATTCCGAATCGCCATTTTATCGTCGGCAGCGTTCCACGCCGTGCCTTGAGAGTCGACGTAAGCAAAATCCTCATTCGCAGATCGCGCATCGACTCCCACCTGGAATTCTTCCGTCGCGACCCGGGCGCCAACGCCCTTGCTACCAAAAGATCCGGCGAGCAATCCGACGCTTGAGCGCGGGCGCTCGTCGGAATCCATCCGCATATCGACGGCACCGCCCAGAGATTGTTGCCACAAACCTAGCGCATCGCCGTTAGGCAACACGCGCACACGCGACAACCAGCGCGGCTGCACCCAACGGGTGTCTAATCCCGAACCGCCGTCCCCCAGAGGAAACCCATTGAAAGCGAGTCGAGTTTGCGTCGGATCTTGGCCACGTAACGACAACATCTGCGACGCTTCGTCGTTACCCCATTTGCGGAGAGAAACACTCGGCGACTGCACTTGCAGCGTAGTGCTCAAACTCTGCGGCCGATGGGGATCGACGTAGATTTGCTTTTCGCTTGGGTCCGCTCCGGGTTTATCGACGAGAACGCTTTTCTGCTCCTCCACGACGATAGGATCCAGCTCGGAGGTTTCCGCTAGGCTGGCGGCACTCGCGATAATCTGAAGTGCGACCAGAAGCGTCCGATATGTTTTCTTAGTAAAATCAATCACTTATACACACGGAGTCAAATTTACCAAGAGGTGTGGTAAACCAGAGTCAGCACGGAGTTAACATGGAAGCAGTATCAATTCATTTGGAATTCACCCCCAACCCCAACACGCTGAAGTTCGTCGTCAATCGCGAGCTTTTGCCAAAGGGTGCCGCACATTTTGGGTCGATCGATAAGACCGACCAAGCGCCTTTAGCGCGCGCGATTTTCGAAGTACCTGGAGTCCAGGCGCTGTTAATCGGAACCAATTTCGTAACCGTCACTAAGAGTGACGACGGCGATTGGGATATTTTAGCGGAGAGAGTGCCGCTCACGATTGAGCGCCACTTAGCAGACGGTAAAGCCGTGTTCAGCGCGGATTACGCGTTCGAACAGCCGGCCGCCACCGCTTCGGGGGATGTCTCTGAAGTAGAGCGAAAGATCAAAGAAGTTTTGGACAATGATATCCGTCCCGCAGTTGCGATGGACGGCGGCGATATCACTTTTGGAAAGTACGAAAACGGTATCGTTTATCTTCATTTGCAGGGCTCATGCAGCCATTGCCCCAGTTCGGTGGCCACACTGAAAATGGGAGTAGAGACGCGTTTGCGGGAAGTCGTTCCAGAAATTAAAGAAGTCGTGCAGATGTAGTGCGCATTCTTCGGCCAAGCGCCACGGAGAGCCAAACAAATCCGAGGAAACCAACCGCGAGCGGCCAGGGCATGCTTGCGTTTTTCGCCGGCACAAAGCTGCAGCCAAACATGCCGCCAGAAAATTCATTGCGCGGATACAAGAATGCAACGCCATCGAGATCGTCTTCGGTAACAATAGGCGAAACCTTGTCGTTGATGCTGTAGTACATCAGCGCGGAACTCGCACTGCTATGGCCCAAACCAAATACATGTCCCAGTTCGTGAGCGAGTGTGACGACAATCTGTTCTGCCGACAGATTAGCCATCGCCGCAGCGCCAGAAGCTTCTGCGTTTAACAAAACGCCTCCATATTCAATCCGCCCTGTGGGCATCGAGAGACGCGTCGCTGCCGGAATAAAATCGGCATCGACGGAATTACTCGTGGCAAAATTCTGATCACAAACAACGAGTGGAACATCCGTCGTAGTACCAGCCAAGAAATCAGCCGCCGTTGCTGTCGACTCAGTTGTTGGTCGGGAGACCACCAGAGCCGTGCCACTCGTTTTGTTCCAAGCCGCTATGGCGAGATCCAATCGATCCAGCATCAGAGCTGCATCCACACCACAGGTCGAAAAATTGTAGTGCACGACGAGGCTGTGATTTGCCCAGCCCTGAAGATTGGGCGAAACCAATGTCCATGCGTGAGCACTCGTCGACAAAAACAGGTAAAGGGAAAGACCCAGAATTGTTTTCATAGGTAAAATCCGATCGTCGCGGCAGCGTTGATAGATCTTCTCTGACTGTTCATTACCTCAATCATCCAGACATCAAAGCCAAGGGACCAACTTTGAAAGAACCTAAAATCCAAACCAAAATCCGCTGTCATGAGAAAGACGCTGCGCGAACCACCTGGAGTGTAGAAGGCAGAGGTTGAAGTGCCGTTGTTTAGATTGAGTTGCTCAGAATTGGTAATGGTCAAACGCCACAGCAATCCCGGACCAAATCGCACATGCAGCCAACTAAGGGGAGTGACACCAAACCCCAATCCAGAATGGATTAAGAACGTTTTAGCAAAACCGTCCGCGCCACTGCGCCAGGGAACAAGGGCCCCAATGGATGGCACCCACTGAATCCCAGAGAAAAGGCCTATCGATTTGCGGGCTCGGAAGAAACCAGCCAAGGTACTCACCTTGGACTTGTAATCCCCTGATTGACTGAAGCGATCGTTGACGGCCGTCATGTACGGCCCCATATCGAGCGCGAAATAAGATGCGCGAGGAGCAGAGGAAGATGGAGCGCCTCGAGCGGCACCCGTCGACAAAACCCCTAACGCAACCAGACAAACCACCACCGCGCGCATGCGCTTTCCCACGGCCCGCTTTCCCATGGACTCATGGTACCTTTTTTTTAAGCCGTTTTTTGAAGTTGTTTTGTCGGGTTTTTCCGCGCGTCACTGCTAAAATAGAAATATCTTCCACCCTCTTCGGAGATGCATCCATGACGAGCCAAAACGACTCAAAGCGGCGCCTGACGACGCGCGCGACAGCCTTAGCTTTACTCTTGGCATTTAGTACGGCAGTGAGCCCAGCTTTTGCGGAATCGGGATATGATGACGAGGAGGAGCCTGCACAACGAGACACTCCGCAACGCAGCTACACCCCCTCTGCTCCCCGCAACCAGCGCGAGATGCGTCGACGAAAATACTTTCAGGAAGATCCCAGTCGCGTAGATGCCGGAATTTTTCACGTCGGATTCGCGGCGGGTGGCAACTTTTATATCGAGCCGATGGTCGATAGCAACAAAGTGCCGACGGGAGATTTTTTCAAAGACTTTGGTTTCCAAGCCGGGGCGTATTTTGACTACGACTACTCGGAACTCGATGAGAACATTCCGCTCATGCTCCGCGGAATGGTCGGTTACAAATACATTCTAAGTTCCGTGCATGTTTTTACATTCGACGGCATGGTTCGCCACATGTGGCGCTGGTCTGAAAAAGCAGCTTTTGGCTTGGGAATGGGTGGCAGTGCTGCGATGTGGTACCGCACCGTCACAACTACTTCTGCCAACGAAGAAATCGTGATCTTGCCATCGCTGTTACTTGGAGCGGGCTTCGAGTTTCAGCCGTTCATGGTCGATTTCAAATGGTTGATTAACCGGATCGCGTCGGACAACGTGATCATGGGATTTGAACTCTATTTTGGATTCCGACTCTAGGCCGCTTCGGCAAAAGTCTTCAGGACCGCCTTTAACTTCTCGGCGTCGACTGGCTTGATTAAGTATTCGGCGGCTCCGGCTTCTAGGGCCTGAGCCGCATATCCTTCCTCTGTTATCCCACTCAGAATGATCACCTTTGGCGTGGGCTCGACGCTTACTAAGATCTCTCTCGTCGCTTCGATGCCCGACATTTCGGGCATGACTAGATCCATCAAAACCAACTGCGGCTTGAGCCGATGGCACATCTCGATAGCTTCGCGACCACTGGCAGCCTGGCCCACGACCTCAAAATCGGCCGAAAGCTGCTCGTTAATGCGGTCTCGAACTACCTTGATATCGTCCACAATGAGCACGGTTGGTTTCATGATTCCCTTTTGCTAGATTGACGCGCCATGTCTCCAAGACTGAATCTAGCGCTTCGAACTCTGGTTTGTTTCCTACTGATTTGGATTCCCTTCCAGAGCCTTGATCAGTGGTTTTTCGACCGCTTTTTCAAGGTGCGCGGCAAGCTTTTCAAGCCGACCACACTCACCCTAGTGCAGGTAAATCCTTATAATGACTCTGAAAGCACTATCGACCCCAAAATCACTGACCCCCACCCTCGAGAGTTCTCCCGGGATCACAATATCTGGAACGACAACTACTTCCGTCAGCTCATTACTAAGATTCGCTCGGACAATCCTCGACTCATCGTTATTGGTTCGTATTACGACTATGTCCGCTACCAACCGGAAATAGAGTGGAACACCAGCGATTTGGTGTTCTCTGCCGTCTTAAACGAAGAAGGCAGGCTCTTACCGCCGCCTCCCCGGCTGACTCGCAAACGTAACTACGGCTTTTGTAACGTCTTTCCGGACCCAGACAACACGGTGCGTAAGACTTACCTGTCCTATGATTCCGGCGAATCTCTCGCGCTGCATATTAATCATCGGTTGGAATTGCCTGCTCCTCAACTCTCAGAGGGAACGCCGTTCTGGATCGACTTCCGCGGTCCAGCCGGCACTTATCCGCTGCAAAATGCCGACGACATATTGCGTCAAGATGGTTTCGCCCCTGGGACTTTTACCGACAAGGTAGTTCTCATCGGCCGCAAAAGTGCAAGTGCGAGTGGAACGTTTGAAACTCCCTTCGGACCCATCTCACGATTAGAAATTCAGGCCAACGTAATCGATACACTTCTCACCAAACGCCAAATCACCTGGCTGCCGCGTTGGGTGGGTCGACTGGTTGCTGTTGCCGTGATTGCACTTTCTATCTTTGTTTTGCTCAGAACCTCGCTGGCGATTGCCTGGATATTGCTCGTCGCACTGGCGTTTATGATGCTGGCTTCTTCGCTCGTACTTTTTTCGGAAGCTAAGATCTGGCTGGGAATCGCCAATCCACTCTTCTGTATTTTCGGCACACACGTGCTGATCCTAGGTTACACCCTCCGTCGACAAGAAGAGCAGCAATGGCATTTGCGTCAGCAGACTCAATACCTCCAAGAAGTGGATCAGTTTAAA
>JALHPX010000186.1 GCA_022842225.1 bacterium | reverse complement strand
CACTTCAACAGGCGCTTTGCGTCCCGCGATCCTTTGAACTTTTGATGTTGGGGCGGCATTTGGTTGGTTTCCAGCACGTTGATGACGAGTTCCAATGTTTCCTTTTCCGCCAATCTCTCGCGGTTCAGGAAAATCGCGCCCGGATGATCGGCGCTCTGGTGGCAACCCGCACAGTTCTTGGTGAGGATGGACATAGGTTCGTAGTCGGTCGTCCGGGAAGGAATCGTTGCCTTGAAAGGTTTCATCTCCACCCACAGTAGGCCGCGAAAATCCCCTGGCTCAAAACCGGTGGCCTGGTCGGTCGGGTATTCGGCCAATATTGCCTGGGACACCTCGCCCTCGACGTTTTTGCCATGGCAGTTCAAGCAGATCGGCTGCACGAAGATGGGTTCCAGGTACCCGTAACCATTCTTGCCGCGATTCACCAAATGCTTCTTGGGAACGTCGGCTGGCTTCATCTTCGCGAATTTCTCCAAATGAGGCTTAACCCAATCGGGGGGTGCATTCTTCGGATTGCGAAGGCGGTGACTGGTACGCCCCACGGTAAAAACCTCTCCGGCGTCCGCCGGATGGATCTTGCAGTCCTCAATCGCCTTCGCCGCGCCCTTTTTGCCCAGCGCCTGCTGCAAAGTCTTGTTGAAATTCTTTATCACTTTTGTCGATGCCTCATGGGCACGGTTGATGGCTTCCATCTCCGCTTCCAGGGCGGGGTCCGCAATGAGGATGGAGGAAAGCAGCGCTGACGCAAGAAGTAAAAGTTTCATGTTATCCTCGAGGATGTGGAAAGATTATCATCCACCGGAACCAAAAGTGCGATCGAGATCTGCGTTCGGCTCAAAGTAGACGGGCATCGAACTTGGTGTTTCAATAACCCATGCTCGTCCATCCACCGCTCCGGAAACCGAGGCGTCCGTGCTTTTGAATTTCGCAGGCGCCGCAGGCACGGTGACCGGATCTAAATACCTGATTGAAAGCGGAGGCCGTCGAATTCTCGTCGATTGCGGATTGTTCCAGGGCCTGAAGGCACTGCGTTTGAAAAACTGGTCGCCGCTATCCGTCTCTCCGGAGGCAATCGACGCAGTGGTGCTAACCCACGCCCACATCGATCATTCCGGGTATTTGCCGCTGCTTTGTCGCGACGGCTTCAAGGGCCCGATTTTTTGCACTCCGGCAACCGAGAAGCTTTGCGCCCTTCTTCTTCCAGATGCTGGAAGACTCCAGGAGGAAGAGGCAGGTTACGCAAATCGAAGGGGATATTCCAAGCACCACCCCGCACTTCCCCTGTTTACCGAAGCTGACGCGCGGGCATGCCTGTCCCGCTTTTCCGCCGTTCCTTTTGGCAAAAAATTCGAGCCCGCGCCCTCACTTCTGGTTTCCTTTTCGCGGGCGGGGCACATCCTCGGAGCCGCCTGCGTAAGGGTCCGCGCGGAGGGAAAGGTCATTGTCTTCTCGGGGGATCTGGGAAGGCAGAACGATTTATTGATGCCGCCGCCGGAGCCGATCTTGCACGCCGACTACCTGGTAGTTGAATCGACTTACGGCGCGCGTGTTCATGAACCCGTGAATGTTTTGGAGCAGCTGGAGGGAATTATCAATGCCACCATCGCCCGCGGAGGAGTGGTACTCGTCCCGTCCTTTGCCATCGGGCGGGCGCAGGTGCTCCTCTACGCCATTTACCTTTTGAGGAAGGCGAATCGGATACCGCATGTGCCGGTATATTTGAATAGTCCCATGGCTATCAGCGCCACGGGCCTACTCTCGGAGTTCGAAAGCGATCACAAACTTTCTGCCGAGGATTGCGCGCGTGCATGCGAGATGGCCACGTATGTGAGAGACGCCGAAGAATCGAAAGCACTGAACGAAAAAAAATCGCCGATGATTCTAATTGCCGCCAGCGGCATGATCACGGGAGGTCGAATCCTGCATCATCTGAAAGCCTTCGGCCCCGACAGTAAGAACACCATTCTGCTGACAGGATTTCAGTCCGCCGGTACTCGCGGAGCGGCGTTGGCCGCGGGCGCGAAGGAAATTAAAATTCACGGGCAGCTGATTACCATCGCCGCTGAAGTGATTTCCATCGATTCTCTTTCGGCGCATTCCGATCAAGAGGAGATTCTAAGTTGGCTCGGAAAGTTCAAGAAGGCACCACAGATGACGTTCATCACCCACGGCGAGCCCCTTCAAGCCAACGCGTTGGAAGCCGTGATCAGCGATCGACTGGGTTGGCGGTGCCGCATCCCGCGTGAAGGGGAAACAGTGTCCCTGTGACTTGCAACGAAAGCGCAGCGCAGCTCGTCCAATTTTTCAAGGTGGGGTAGAGTGGACGGCTTTCGAACCGCCTGTTATCAAGCCTGATGAGTCGATTGAATTTCCGCTTGATTGCCGAATGCGCTGGCTCCCATGCACGCGCCGGCAGTTTCCGTACCCTGCACAACGAGGCTCAGACCCCCATTTTCATGCCGGTGGGCACCCATGCCAATGTTCGGGGCCAAAGTTTTTAGCTGCTGAATGCCCTCAGGTGTTCGAACGCCATGCCTCTCGTAATTCATTCATCGTTGCTTCACGGCTTCTGCGATTTCATTTTGGGAGTACGGAAGAACCGAAAAAGCGAAAACAAGCTCTTTGGGGGCTTTAATGTCCGCTTTCTGTCAGCGGGCTTATGCAGAAGCTGCCGATTCCACTAGTCCAGTTTCGTAACACCCTTGATCGTAATGTCACCGAGGTTGGTGTCGTAGACATAGTTTTTCACTGGAGCCTGGGTGATTTAAAATCACGGTAGACGGATTGTTGGAAACCATGCTAACCACTTGGGTTACCAAAGTTTTTGTTTTTCCGCGGGAGTAGCTCAGTTGGTAGAGCATCAGCCTTCCAAGCTGAGGGTCGCGGGTTCGAGTCTCGTCTCCCGCTCCAAGTTTCAGGGGTTTCGCTTTCGCGGAACCCCTTTTTTTTCCAGTTAACGCCGCCGGGTGCCGGGGGCTTTAGCTAAAAGGTACGAAGAACTTCGTCTAGAAACTCACTAACGTGAGGCCAATCATCAGACCCAAGAATAGTGATCTGCCCCTTGGGATCTTTCGTGAAGTCATGTCGATGATGGAACTCGTGGTGAGGTGCGCTTCCTTTCAAGTGGCCATCATCGTGAGGCGAACAGTATCGGATTAAATTGGCACTACCAGGTCTGATTGCACTGTATGAATAACTAAAAGTGCGGGCCCGCGGACGATTGGGAACCGTGGGGTCAATTTCGATATCTTTTTCTATGTCTACCCGGATGCGGTTTCCCTTATACGTAAGCAGAAAGAGAGGTTTGCAGGTAAGCGTCCAGTACTGATCGGTGAGCTTATCCAACATGTAAGTACGCACCGTTTCCATTGCGTTCTCGTAGCGGCGCAGAGTTTTTTCGTGAACGGAAAGATAGTTTTGAAGAGAGTTCCAATCGTGTTTCGGCATTACCTTTTTAGAAGGGCAATTTGCCGAACGATGCTTGCAACGCGTTCATGGATTTCATTGAACTCAGACGCGGTCTCTCTAATGCGCAAAATCTCCGAAACAGGCCTCCCGAGTTTTGCGGTGAGCTGTTCCAGTTCTTTAGAAAGAGTAGCGAGCGCCTCGGAATTCGAAGAAAACTTAGGCGGAGTGGAAACAGCCTCCTTAAGGAGATCGCTTTCTAACTCCTCTTGCCGGCCTTTCAGTTTAATCTGTTCCATAGCATCGAATCTCAACTTTCTAGCCTTCATGCTAGCATATAGGGCCCGCTGACCAAAACCTGGAAGCGCCGGTAATTCAAGCACTTAGGGGAGCGTGGATCGGCGGATTCGCCTAATCGACGTGGATTCGAGTCTCGTGAAGTTTCAGCCCCCACCCGGAAGGGTGGGGGCTTTTATTTTGCGCAGGTTCAGTTTGAGGGACAGGCAGTTTCTTAGACCTCGAAGAACGTAACGACCCCTGTTCCGATGTCATAAACTCCACCGACGATGCGGATTTCTTTTTTGCGTTCCATATCCGCAATAATCGAAGACCGGGTACGCAGATCTTGAACACCCAGGAGCACGTTCTCTTTAGTCACCGCGCTTAGCAGCGTTTCATCCGTGTTCGATTCGAGCATCTTCTTTGCAGCAGGAATAGATCGCTGCACCTTGCTCGTAATGAAATGCAAGTGGCCAAGGTCTACATTATCAACCGCGCCCTTAATGGCGCCGCAGGAAGAGTGCCCCAGCACGAGCACTACTTTTGCTCCTACCACTTTGCAGCCAAACTCCGTGCTTCCCAGAATATCTTCATTGATTACGTTTCCAGCAATTCGAATGCTGAAAATATCTCCCAAGCCCTGGTCGAAAATGAGCTCTGCGGAAGTACGAGAATCCATGCAGCTAATGATGACAGCGAAAGGGTGTTGCCCGTCCGTTGTTTCGTTCACTTGCTGCAGCAAGTTACGGTTCACCTTCAGGTTGTTTACGAAGCGCACATTGCCTTGCTTCAAAAGATTAAGTGCGTCATTTGGGGTGAGCTTCTGTTGCATTTCCTTGGTTAACGTTCGCATAGAGTCCTCCATTTTTAGTTAGTTGTGTTGCGGAAGTAACTTTCCGCCGATGAACGATCGAAATCACGGAAAGAATCGCTGAGATACATAAAGCAATGTAGAAAATTCCGTAGGCAAGCTTCGGAACTAACATGGCCGCCATAGCCGACCCGACAGAAAAACTGACGAGTGTGGCGATTCGGACGTACGTCACCGTTCGAGATTCGGGGTAACGTGAGGGCGACCCAGACGGGCGAAAAATCTTGGGCAGATGCAAACCAATATCGGTCGAAAGGCCCGTGATATGCGTCGTGCGAATCTTTCCGTGGCTGGCCCAGGTGGTTAAGGCGTTTTTAATTCCGCATACAAAGCACAGGAGACCGATCAGAATGACCGAACTCTCCGTATGGCCCGCGACTACATCGGGTTGGAAAAATCCCGTGGCGAAGCCGGCGCATATGAGCCCGATTAAAAACGTAATCGTAATTTGAACAACGGGATAATGTGGAACTTCGTCCTTGGAGTAGTTTGCGTCGAGCATCATTGAGGTGAAAAGTGCACCGCCGATGAATGCAATCGGAATAACCAGCAGCTCGGCCCCAAAGGTATACTCTTCATGGCCTAAGGCGATACCTATCTGTGTTCCGAACCCCGTGATGTGCGAAACATAACTCCCCGCGATGAGAAATCCCGCAGCATTAAGAAGACCTGCTTTGAACGAGAGCAAAACCCACAAAAACGTGTATTGCTTCCGGTATACATCTTTTAGCTCGACGTGAACCATACCAACCCCTAACTTTCTTCAGGCAATAGCGCCTACCCAATGAGGTTTTATCATAAAGAATCCCAGAAATTGTTAAACTAGATAAACATGATGTTTAGCATTGGTTTTATCGATTCAGCTTGTTTCCGCACGGAGGTAGAATTTGAATCCTTGGCATGATGTTCAAGTAGGTGAAGCAGTTCCTAAGCTCGTCTGGGGAGTCATTGAGATTCCCAAAGGGTCGAAGGTCAAATACGAGTTGGACAAAGCCACCGGACTTTTGAAAGTTGACAGGGTTTTGTTTAGTTCCGTCCACTACCCGGCCAACTATGGCTTCATTCCGCAAACGTATTGCGGCGATCACGATCCGCTCGACATTTTGGTTTTGGGACAAGAGCCGGTGGTGCCGCTGGCACTGATGAGAGCCAAGCCCATTGGGGTGATGAAGATGCTCGATCAGGGAGAGGCCGATGACAAGATAGTGGCAGTGCACGCGGATGATCCGGAGTATGCGTATTACGACGATATCAACGAGCTCCCGCCGCACCGATTATTAGAAGTGCGTCGCTTCTTTGAAGATTACAAAGCGTTGGAGAGAAAAGCCGTGGTGGTGGAGGAATTTCTCGGGCGCGTAGAAGCGGAGAGTGTCGTGGCCGAAGCGGTGAAACTGTATCAAAAACATAAAGCAGAACTTAGGGGCACTAAGGTTTGATTGAGCATACCTCACCGCGCCAATCTCCGGATCGATAGTTAAGGTATGATTTACGCACTGTGTGGACTTGGCATGTACATCAGGACTTTAGTCAGAATCTGACCCTTCGCGGCGATTGGGAGCGGTTGCATCGAGAGAGTCCGTTTCCTACCGTATTTGGCTTGTTTCCCTTCCATCACGCCGCATTCGAAAATCGACGTCAAAATTGGAGTTTAAAGACCGTGGTCGGGCGGGATGTGACCGGCACGGTGAGGATGATTGCTCCTTTTGCGTCTCCGCATTCCCAGCCCAGTCACTGGCGGTTTGCGATTCCCGACGCGTGTGACTACGACACTTTGCTTTACCGTGAAGGAGATGCGGAGGCGGTGACGGAGTTGGGGAAGTGGTTATCGTCGAACTCGGATTGGGACCGGATTGATTTGCAAGCTGTGGCCGGAGGGCG
>JALHPX010000185.1 GCA_022842225.1 bacterium | reverse complement strand
CCACCGAGGACGAAGAGAACGCCAAGCAAGTTGAGTTTCCGCAAAGCCCGCTCCTATCCAAAGAATTGTTAGCCGAGCTGGAGAAGACGCACCAGGATCGCTACGACCGCAAAATCGGCGGTTGGGGAGATGGGCACAAGTTTCTTTTCGGCGACACGGAGGAGCTCGCGCTCCGCAATGGCTGGCGTGGGAACAAAGAAGAATTAAAGCGTGCCCAGAAAACGCTCGATGCGGCACTGGGTTTACTCGATCCGGTTTGGGGCGGCGCCTTTCAATATTCGGTCAAGACGTGGAAGAAGATCCATTTTGAAAAAATCGCCGATACTCAAATGCGCAACTTATTCCTGTTTTCATTAGGCTATGAGCAGACGGGAAATCCAAAGTACCTTGCAGGTGCCATGGGGATTCGCAAGTTCCTCAACGCGTTTTTTCGCAGTCCGGAAAATGCTTACTACACCAGCCAAGACGCCGACCTAGAGCGCGGAGTGCATAGCGAAGGTTATTTTCAATTAAACGACGCCAAACGCCGGGCGAAGGGGATTCCCGCCATCGACAAACACCGCTACGCGCGCGAGAACGGCTGGTTTATATCGGGGCTAGCGGCGCTCTACGCGGCAAGTGCGGACCCCGAAGTTCTGACCGACGCGGTGCGAGCAGCCAATTGGGTGGAGAAAAATCGCAACTTAGGCCGGGGCGGTTACTCACATGATGAACGCGACGATGGCGGGCCATTTCTGGGCGATACGTTGGAGATGGGAATTGCGTACCTAAACCTCTATCAGGTCACTGGCGACAAGCAGTATTTAGAGAAAGCGATTCTCTCCGCCAAATTTATCCAGAAGCATTTTTCGCACGAAGTAGGAGAGTTAAAGGTCGGATTCGTTCCCAGCAATCAGGAGCTAGCACCGGGAATGACGGTGGAGCCCAAGAAGAAAGAGAATATCCGGGTCGCACGTTTTGCTAATTTGCTGTGGCACTACACACGCGAGACAAAGTTTCGGGCAATGGCAGAGCAAGCGGCAAGGTACTTAGCCGCCCCCGAGATTGCAAAAAGGCATGCCACCGCGGGTGTGCTGCTTGTCCAGGAGGAGCTCACGACAGATCCGCCGCACTTCACGGTGCTGGGTGCGCGGGAAGATGGCGCCGCCCTGGCTCTTTTTCAAGCCGCTGCGGCCTACCCACTGAGTTACAAGACGATCGAGTGGATAGACAAAGACGGCAAGTCTCTGTCGACGATAGAATTGCCCAAGACTGAAAAAGTAACGGCGTTTGTCTGCGCGAAGGGGAAGTGCTCGGCCCCCATAGGAGATCCGAGAAAACTAAAGGCAGCAGCGAGCGAATTTCTTAAATAGGCTGATTAGGGAGTTCGTTTGTGTCGTCAGCGCGCGGTGGAAAATTTGCCGCAAGCTTTGATCCGATTTCGGCGATGGCAGCGCAGAGTGCAGGGCCGGCTTTTTTCGCGCGGATACCGAGAATAATTGCTGCCACTTGTTGATCCCAATAGCCATTTCCGACGATGTGGTGAATGCCTTGGTCGGCAATGATTTCCACTCGGTGCTCAAATACCGAGACGTAGATCAGCACTCCCGTACGATCGCGCGTGCGCATGACTCCCGATTCCATAAACACCCGCACTGCACTGGCATGCGCGCGAGTAGCTAACTCAATTTTGGAGATGAGCAAACGTCTCAGCGCCGAGAATTGAAAGAGCGACAACAACGCAAAGGCGCTAATCGATTGCCAGAGCAGCAGGTTCCAGGCGCTAAACGACCAACTTCCCCAGTGCACAGCCAGCGACAAAAGCGTGCCGGCAAAAACACCCAATAAGGCTGCCGCGGCAAACACCCAGCGATAGCGGCCGCTTTGGCCAACGTAGCAGACGACAATTTCGCCCGAAGTGTTGGCTTCCGCTGCTTCGACGGCGCTAGCAATCTGCTTTTTTTCTTCTTCGCTCAGTAAGCGTTCATTGAATAAATTCATAAATCACCACGAGGACGACGAGCCGCCGCCACCAAATCCACCGCCGCCACCGGAGAATCCGCCTCCGCCGCCAAAACCTCCGCCTCCACCCCAACCACCACCACCGCCCCAGCCGCCGCCGCCACCCCAATGATCATTGCGCCCGGACCATCCTGAACGCCGGGCACCGCCGGGAAGGCCTTGCAAAATCATGAGCAATACAAGGAACGAGAAAAAACAAAACACAAGCAGCGCCATACCTGGCGAGAGTCCTTTGCGCGTTTTTGGCTTTGGATGCCATTCACCGCTGAGAATATCGTGCACGGCTTGAACCGCGGCCAAGGTGCCTTCTTCATAACGGGACGCTTTAAATTCTGGAGTGATGATATCGGCCAGGATTCTCTTGGTGACTGCATCTCCTAGTTCGCCTTCTAGGCCATACCCCACTTCAAAGCGCATGCGCCGGTCTTTAGGCGCGATGAGCAGAATCAAGCCGCGGTCTTCACCCTTTTTGCCAAGCTTCCACTTTTCGGCCATCGCCAAGGAGACTTGTTCTATGGCCGCACCCTGAAGATCGGCCACAGTGACGATTGCTAACTGAATATTCTTTTTTTGATTGAGCGTCTGGATGGCCGAACGGATGCGCGATGCGCTCGATGGTGAATAGAGCGCAGCCTGATCGACGAGCTCCGAAGTGAGCGCGGGAACAGCTTCGGCCAAAGCCGGGGAACTGCCCCAGCCGGCCATAAGGAATACGAGTGAAAGGACAATGGGTGCTAATCGAGTCACTGGAATTTTTAAAACTCCACTTTCGGAACGGCTTTGGTTTCTTCCGAGACTGAGAATGCCTCACGCGTTTTCAAACCCAGCAAAAACTTTGCGGTGAGATTGGTGGGAAACGATCGAATGCCCGTGTTGTACTCGGCAACCAGATCGATGTAGCGCTTGCGAGCCACTGCGATGCGATTTTCTGTACCTTCTAATTGCGCCTGCAAATCGCGGAAGCCTTCATTGGCCTTTAAATTGGGATAATTCTCCGCGACAACCAACAGCCGAGAAAGTGCGGAAGACACTTGAGACTGGGCTTGCTGGAACTTCTGTATCGCTTTTGGATCCGAAAGCGACTCGGCGCTGACCTTCACTTGCGTCGCTTCCGCGCGCGCTTTCATGACAGATTCCAATGTTTCTTTCTCGTGCTTGGCGTAGCCTTTGACGACGCTCACGAGGTTAGGGATCAGCTCCGATCGACGTTGGTATTGGTTTTCGACCTCTGACCACGAGGCCTTTACTTGTTCGTCTAAAGATTGCAGCGAGTTATAACCGCAGCCGCCCAACGAAAACAGGCCAAGTAGTGAGAAAGCCAAGAAAAACTGTCTATACATAGTCATGCGTCTTCTCCAGTGAGAGTCCAATAAAAGAAACGAGGGATTAACGCAAGGCTGAAGCGCCCCTAATCAAATCCCAACGAGCAGTGCCGATAATAACACTAGTTATGTTGCTTACCGATTTTCACGTCCATTCCACTTTTAGCGACGGGAAATTAACGATCCCGGAGCTGGTGGATCTCTATGGCTCTCACGGGTTTGGCGCCATCGCGATCACCGATCATTTGTGTGAAGAGAAGACTGTTATCGGCAAGGCTTCGGCCTATCTGGGCTGCACTCTCACTCGTGAAACTTTTGACGACTATATACAGACGATAGATGCGGAAGCAGAGCGGGCATTGCGACAGTACGGCATGTTGGTTTTGCCGGGCTACGAACTGACAAAAAATTCCGTTCTCAACCACCGCTCGGCCCATATCGTCGCCTTGGGAGTGCGCAAGTTTATCTCAGCCGATCAACGCCCGACGGAGTTGGCTCGTCAGATCCGAGAGCAGGGCGGATTGTCTATCGCCGCACATCCGGTGTGGACACGCGCTATCGAGCGCCAAACGTATTTTCTCTGGGATCGACGCGAAGAGCTCTGTAGCGAGTTTGATGCTTGGGAAGTGGCAAGCGGTGGCTTCCTTTTTGAAGAAGTTGCAAAGACCAAGCTCCCCAAGATTGCCAACAGCGACCTGCACCACCCCCGGCATCTGCGATCGTGGAAAACGCTAGTAGAAAGTGAGAAACACCCCCAAGCCGTGCTCCAGGCAATCCGTAAGCAGAAGGTGCGATTTCGTTTCTTCCAGCCCACGCTAGCCCAGCCCCCGGCCCCGCTCCGGCGCGCTGGTTCCCAAACCGCCGCGGCTGCACCACTGGCCGCATTGCAGGCTCAGGGGGCGAGAATTCCTTTGGTTGTAAATTATTGAAATAACAATGCTTTTTGATGCCATGCGGCTGAGCCCCCTGCGGACCTAGTCGCCTCTGGTCCGATATGGCATAGTGCCTGGCTTATGGAGCACAAGCGCCACCTACCAACCCTGCCTTCCTTACTGGTAGCGCCTGGGAAGCCCCTGATTCAGCGAGACATCAGTTGGCTACAATTTAATGAGCGCGTCTTGGACGAGGCGCGCGAATCTTCCGGCAATCCGCTATTGGAGCGGGTCAAATTCCTAGCGATTACGGCCTCCAATCTCGATGAATTTTTTATGATCCGTTTGGCGTCGCTGAATCGCAAAATTCGCAGCGCCCAGCGGCCGAACAAAGTCGCTGATCCGGAGCTAGCGCGTTTAGAAGTGATGCGATTGGGAATCTTGGAGTCGGTCGCTCGTTTTGGCGCTAAGCAGATTGAAGTTTTTGATCTGGTGCAAGAGGAACTTGCCCGCATGGGCATCCATATTATTCGCCGGATCTCCGATCCGGTCGCGATGGAGTTGGGCCGCAAAATTTTCGAAACTTCTGTTCTGCCACTTCTCACTTCCGCAGAGACTTTTGAACCGGCAGGAATTGCTTCGCTGCCAAATCTAAAGATTGCTGTGATTTTTCCCGGCGAGCTGTGGTTCAAGGTCTCGCGCAAAGTGCCCGCGATGTTTTCTTCCCTCGATGAAGCCACCGGCGAGCGCTATTTCTTTTTCCTCGATGACTTGTTGGAGACCTTTGTCGGTCCCTCTTTTGGCTTAAAGGGGCACGGCACGGTTGTGCGCTTAACACGCGACGGCGATATCACCGTTGATCTCGAGGAAGAGGATTCGGAATCTGTTCCGGACATCGTGCTCGCGCAATTAGGAACACGAGAATTAGGCAATCCCATTCGTTTGCAATACCGTGGCAGGCCCACAGAAGAATTGCTTCACACGCTTTCCACGACGTTAAAGATTTCGCCGGAGCAGGTGCTTCCAGCTCCCGTCAGCCTGGTGCTTCAAGGCTTATGGACCGTGGTGAAAGAATCTCCGCTGGAAGCCAAGGGGTTACCCCTTCAACATCCCCCTTTACCGACGTTAGTGCCGTCGTCCTTTGGCACGGGCACCGCTGTTTTCGATAAGCTGCAGCGCCAAGACTATCTTTTGCACCACCCCTACGATTCGTTTGATGCGTACATCGAGTGGGTGCGGACGGCAGCTTCGGATCCGCAGGTCATTCAGATCGAGCAGACGATCTACCGCATGGATAAAGCCAGCCCGCTTTTGGAAGCGTTGAAGACTGCCGCGCAGACGAAACGCGTGCGGGTTATCGTCGAATTGCGAGCCCGGTTTGATGAGATGAACAATCTCGGCCTTGCGGACGAACTCCGCCGTGCAGGCGTGGAAGTCGCTTACGGGTTTGGCAAGCTAAAGCTCCACGCCAAGGTGACCTTAATCACGCGACGGGAAGAAGACGGCGTTCGCCTTTACACTCATTTATCAACGGGAAATTACAACGCCACTACCGCGCGCACCTACACCGATTTAGCCGTACTGACGAGTAATCCCGAAGTGGGCCGCGACGCCCGTACTTTTTTTGATGCAGCTTTTGACGGTAAAATTCCTACCGGATTTCAGCACCTAGTTTCTGCTCCCACTCGGATGCATCGCAAACTTCTGAGCCTTATCGCCGGAGAGACCGAAGCGGCCAAGGCCGGCAAACAGGCGCGGATTGTGGCTAAGGTTAATGCGCTGGTCGACGAAGCGGTTGTGGAGGCTCTCTACAATGCGTCTCAAGCCGGCGTCGAAGTAAAACTCATTGTACGCGGTGCCTGCAGCCTGATCCCTGGAATTGTGGGCCTCAGCGAAAACATCCAGGTCATCAGCGTGGTGGATCGTTTCTTAGAACACAGCCGGATTTATTTCTTCGAGAGCGCTGGCAAGATGTATCTCTCAAGCGCGGATTGGATGCCGAGAAACTTCTTCTCTCGATTGGAGCTGGCCTTCCCCATTTTGGATAAGCGCTTGTATAGCTACATCAGCCAGGTGCTTTTACCGACGTATTTCGCTGATTCTTCTAAGGCCCGCGAGCTGACGCCGCAAGGAACTTGGAAACGCCGCGCGCGCGGCCGCGGGACGGAACAATCCCGGTCTCAATTTGTGTTTATGGGATTGGCCGAGCGAGCTTACTCCGATACTCCGCTGAGTGAGCCTGCCCAAGCATTCATTCCAACTG
>JALHPX010000184.1 GCA_022842225.1 bacterium | reverse complement strand
CCATCGAAGATACCAATTTTGATATCCACGCACTGGTAACCGGCTTGAATGCCGTTATCCATGGCTTCTTTCACGCCTTTTTCAACTGCAGGAATGAATTCCCGAGGAACCGTTCCGCCGCTGATATTGTTCTCGAATTCGAAGCCTTTGCCAGCAGGTTGGGGCTCGATAGTGAGCCATACGTGCCCGTATTGACCGCGACCACCGGTTTGCTTGATGTATTTGCCTTCTTGCTCGACCTTCTTAGTGATGGTCTCGCGATAGGCTACTTGAGGCTTACCGACGTTTGCTTCGACTTTAAACTCGCGTAAGAGGCGGTCCACGATGATTTCGAGGTGGAGTTCGCCCATTCCGGCAATAATCGTCTGATTGGTCTCTTCGTCGACGCGCAGACGGAAGCTAGGATCTTCAATCGCCAACTTCTGCAGCGAAACACCGAGCTTTTCCTGGTCCGCTTTGGACTTAGGTTCGATTGCAATCGAGATGACCGGCTCAGGGAAGTGCATCGACTCTAGAGAGATCGGGCTGTCTTCCGAGCAGAGAGTGTCGCCGGTGCGAGTGAACTTTAGGCCCACTGCCGCTGCGATATCTCCGGCCTTAACGCCTTTGATTTCTTGCTGTTTGGAGGCGTGCATCTGCACCAAACGGCCGATGCGCTCTTTTTTACCCTGACGCGCATTTAGGACGTAAGAACCAGCTTCCAAACTTCCGGAATAGGTACGGAAGAAAGTGAGCTGTCCGACGTAAGGATCGGTCAAAATCTTAAAAGCGAGAGCAGAAAAAGGCTCCTTTGGATCGGGATGACGCTCCATCAGCTTGGTATCGTCGTTCACGTCGAAGCCTTTGATAGCTGGGACGTCCAACGGGCATGGGAGATAATCCAGAACCGCATCTAGCAAGGGTTGTACGCCTTTGTTTTTAAATGCAGAACCTACGAATGTTGGGTGAATCTTGCCAGCAATGGTCGCTTTACGAGCGGCGGCTTTGATTTCTGCTTCGCTGATTTCCTGGCCATTTAAGTACTTATCGAGCATGACTTCATCTTCTTCCGCGACGGAATCGATGAGGATCTCTCGGAGTTTCTTGGATTTTTCGACCAATTCCGCTGGGATATCAGCGATGCGGTACTTATCGCCGTGTTCGCCTTTTTCATCGGGATCGTAGAGATACGCTTTTTGCGTAACGATATCGACCATGCCGACGAATTTATCTTCGGCACCGATTGGGTAGTTGAACATGACCGGCTTACCATTTAAGCGGTCGCGGATGGTTTGCACGGCGCGATCGTAATCAGCGCCAACGCGGTCCATCTTATTGATGAAAGTAATACGCGGAACCTTATAGCGATTGGCTTGGCGCCAAACGGTTTCAGACTGTGGCTGCACGCCGGCAACGGCATCGAAAAGAACGATAGCGCCGTCAAGAACGCGCAAGCTCCGCTCTACTTCAATAGTGAAATCCACGTGTCCCGGGGTGTCGATGATGTTGATGCGATGATCGCCCCAAAAGCAGTGCGTAGCGGCCGAAGTAATCGTGATACCGCGCTCTTGCTCTTGAACCATGTAATCCATGGTGGCTTCGCCATCGTGCACTTCCCCGATTTTGTGGGAAACACCGGTGTAATAGAGAATACGCTCCGTACAAGTGGTCTTACCTGCGTCGATGTGCGCGCAGATACCGATGTTGCGGAGTTTTCTAAGGTCTGAGGGGTTCGCAGTAGGTGTGCTCATAGATGTAATTACCAGCGATAGTGAGCGAAAGCCTTGTTGGCTTCAGCCATTCTATGGACGTCCTCTTTTTTCTTAACGGATTCACCGCGGTTTTCTGCGGCGTCAAAGAGTTCTTGGGAAAGTTTGTCCATCATGGAGCCGCCACGACGTGCGTGAGCGAAATCCTTCATCCAGCGGAACGCCAGCGCGTTGCGACGCTCAGGACGAATTTCGACGGGAACTTGATAAGTGGAACCACCGACCCGGCGGGATTTTACTTCCACCGATGGGCGGACGTTGCCCAAGGCCTTTTTGAAGACCTTCATCGGATCATCCTTCGTTTTCTGATGGATGAGTTCCAAAGCGCCGTACACGATGCCTTCGGCAGTGCTGCGCTTTCCGTCGATCATGACGGAGTTGATAAACTTGGTGACCAGCTTCTCGTTATACTTGGAGTCTGCGACGACTTCCCGGTGAACGATGTTTCCTCTTCTAGGCATATATCCTCTTCAAAACTCTAATTAGGCTTTTCCGGCTTTTGCGCCGTACTTGGACCGAGATTGTTTCCGTTTTTCAACGCCAGTGGTGTCTAAAGTGCCCCGGACGATGTGATAGCGAACTCCGGGAAGATCTTTTACCCGGCCGCCGCGAATCAATACTACGGAGTGCTCCTGAAGATTGTGGCCTTCGCCAGGAATGTAGGAAGTCACTTCATATCCATTGGTTAGCCGTACACGGGCTACCTTGCGAAGTGCGGAGTTCGGCTTCTTGGGTGTCGTCGTATAAACGCGAACACATACTCCACGTCGCTGCGGGCAAGCTGCCAAGGCTGGTGCCTTGTTTTTGGAACGAACTTTGGCGCGGCCTTCGCGGACAAGTTGATTGATTGTCGGCATCTATGGTTTCCTCAGAAATTTAAACTAAGGACCTGTAACAATAGCGATTTTTAAAGTCAAACCATTTTGCGGTCTCAACCAGGAGAAAACGCATCCAAAAGGCCCTGCAGAACAATCATTGCTGGAAGCAGGAATGCTCTTAGTGGGTACCTTTTCGGGGTTTGACCTGCTACTGTGCCAGGCCTATGGACAATACATCTTCGAAAAACCCGCTAGTCCAAACGCGGGTTCGCTTCGCACCTTCTCCAACGGGCTTTTTGCATGTCGGAGGAGCTAGAACGGCACTATTCAATTGGTTGTTCGCTAAGTCAACGGGCGGGAAGTTTCTTTTACGCATTGAGGATACGGACGTAGAGCGTTCCGACGCTAAATTTACCGAGGATATCTTGGGTTCGCTCACTTGGATGGGCCTGGATTGGGACGAAACGCCCGTCGAACAGAGCAAGCGTTTCGACGTTTATCGCCAAGTCGCGCAGAAGTTGCTCGATGAAGGGAAGGCCTTTCGCTGTGGTTACACCGACGCTGAGTTGGATGCGATGCGAGAGAAGGCGCAGAAAGAAGGCAAGCCTTGGCGCTATCGCTTTAATCCAAATAAAGTCTCCACATCACCTACAGCGCCCATTCGATTCAAGATGCCAACCACGGGCGAGACAACGTTTAACGATTTGATCCGCGGACCGATCACCATTCCCAATACGGAGATGGACGATTGGATTTTGCTGCGTGGAAATGGTTCGCCCACTTATAATTTTTCTGTGGTTATCGACGATAACTTCCAGGGAATTACTCATGTGGTACGGGGCGAAGACCACATCAATAATACCCCCAAGCAGATTGCGCTTTATCACGCACTGGGCATGAAGGTTCCAGAGTTTGCACACGTGCCGATGATTTTAGGTGCGGATAGACAAAAATTAAGCAAACGTCATGGCGCGGCTTCTACTCTGGAATACCGCAACATGGGTTTTCTTCCGCCCGCGTTGGTTAATTTTTTGGTGCGTCTCGGATGGAGCCATGGCGACCAGGAAATTTTTACTCTCGAAGAGCTGAAGAAATTTTTCTCGTTAGACCACGTCGGTAAATCCAATGCGATCTTCAACACAGAGAAACTCGATTGGGTGAGCGGCAAGTGGATGGAATCGACCCCATCAGCTGAGTTATTGGCTTACACGCAGAAGCATTTTTCGGACAAGGCGAGCTTCCTAAAGACAGCAGACCCTAAACGCCTCGAAATGGGTGTGACGGCAATTAAGGGGAAAGTGAAGACGGTAGTGGAGCTTTTGGAGCAGATGGAATGTCTGTTTGGAGCCGATCCTGAGTCTTATCCGGCGGAAACCAAATCGGCGGAAGAGCGCGCGAAGATGGTCGACTTGCTCGGTAAAGTTCGGCCCAAACTGGAGAAAGCTAATTTCTCCGCCACGGAGCTAGATGCGACGATAAAGGCAGCGGCTGCGGAAGCAGGTGTGAAATTTGGTCCGATTGGTCAAGCCATTCGCTTCGCGGTGACCGGCGGAAAAGTGAGTCCGGGATTAACGGAAATGCTCGAAGTGCAGGGCAGGGATACTGTTTTGCGGCGACTAGATAACGCTGTGAAGGCACTTTCTAAATAGGCCGCTCTGCTTATAGGTTCTGAATACGTAGACGTTCGATAAAAGTCCAAACGCGCTTTAGGCGCTCGGCCAGAGTGCTTCCACCCGCGCTGGTGGCGTCGGAAATGAGAGCTTCATACGTTGGCAGCGTGTGGCCGTCTTTGATCAACTGCTGCAAATACCATTTGAAATAAGCGTAGTGCGCGTAGCTACCCGTGAGGGTATTTCGGCCTGCCAAGATACGGGCCTTAGAAGAATCGGACGTGTAGGGGGACAGGTCCGCGCGGTAATCCAAAAACGCCCACGTGAGGGCTTGGATTTCGATGTTCTGATCTCCTAGTTGGGGCAAGTTCTCTTCGGGAATGCCTGGGAAAGCGTTGCCGCGGTTTTTCTTCGTCACGTTGCCGCGCGAGGTAAGGAGAAAGTGGCTTGCTTCGCGGTTGTCGGGATCTAATTCAGAACTTTGCATGAGCATTCCCCAAGGATCGGGGACGACATAAATGTGGGCCTTGGGTGCGCGCCGATCGCGGAAGTCGATTAAGTCCTGGACGGCGGTAGGACCACCATCCGCATCTGCTTCGCCCTGAACAAAGAGAATATCGTCGCCAAAAGTGTTTAACGAGCTGGGTGAGATGCCACTCACGCCAGCCATCACTTTATTTAATTGCTCGGCAAAAGCGGTTAAGTGGGCGATGGATTCGGGGATGAGTCCACGCATTGGGTCGCCATGCTGTCGCAGCATCAACGAGTGAATGCGCTCGAAACCTTCTTGGAGTTTTTCTGGGTTGGAGAACGAAGTGAGCACCAGGGCATCCGCTCCTTCGCGATTTTCCTTCACTCCGAACCAATGAGTGGCCAATGCAGCCGTGAAGTGTTGGGTACTGCCAAAGCTGCGGCCAACAGCGACGATTGGCTGCGCATTGTCGGTTTGCTTTCGCAAATCATGCAGCCATTCATTAATCACCGCCGCCGTGGCGGCAGGTTTGCGCGCCTCGGGTGAGGTGGCCAAGTACCCCATGGCACTCTCCAAATCGATCGCATTGGGATTAAAGCCTGCGTTTTCGAAAACGGGAATCATGTCTGTCCAACTGGCGACGTTGCTCCCCCATGTAGTTGCACCATGCGCTAATGCGAGCACGGGGCTATCAGGTCGCGGAATGCGTCCATCGATCGGCATCATCTCCAAAAGCGATAAGTCGCGATTGAATCGGACCATAACTCGCTTGCGCGGCAGTAGTAGCTCAAATGTTTGAGTGGCTGCAGAGAAGACAACTGGGTCGATGATGTCGGAGGGTTGCAGACTGAGAAGAGGAGCTAGCTCGGGAGTGATGAAAGCGTCCTTTAAAGGGAAAGACCGTTTCATCTCGGTGATCATGTTGGAGTAAACCGACGAATGGTCAGTGGCGTGGTGATAGTGCAGAGGGGTGTCGGGATCGAAGTATCGCAGGGTTCCAGATCCGGAGGTCGAATCAAAAAGTGTCCAAACAGGCTGGCCATGACTCACTAGAGCGGTCTTGATCTTTTTTGTCTCAGCGGCGCTGACGGGAATGTATCGGCGTCGTAGGGCATCGAGCAAAATTCGGATTTGGCTCTCTTCGCCTTTTCTGTCGAAAGTGGGGTGCGAAGTAGCCAAGGCTTCATTCACAAGCGGGCGGTATTCGCCGATAAAGGCCTGCACTGTGCCCGCTTCTTTGGCGGCTTCGAGTTCTGCGGATAGCTGGCGATTGATAGCTGAATTCCAGTGGCGCTCCAAACTGGACAAACGAGTCTCAACTTGCTCCAGCTGGTGAAACAGAATTTCTCGTCGATAGAACAGCCGCATGAGGGCATTTGGGAAGCCGTCAGTGTAGCCGCTGTAACCATTGAGAAGGGGCAGCGCTAGGCGACTGCGTTCTGCCGCTAGCTTGGCGCGGTCTTGGGCGACTTCCAATGGATTCGGTGGTGAAAAGTTTTGAGCCAGCAAAATGGTCGAGCATAGGGCGGACAAGTCCAGAGCCCCGGCGCGATCAGCGGCGTGGGTTAGAGGAGAGAAAAGGAGCGGGATAGTTCCGCACAGAACCTTTAAAAACTTCAACGACTTCCTATGTCAGGGTTCGAAAGTCTGCAAAAGTAGCACCTGCTTGGATTGGCATCAATGCTTAATCTACAACTCCATGAAATTATTGACGAGGAGATTGCTTTGCTTCGCTCGCAACGAGAGCAGTTTTTTGCCGAGGAACAGCTTTTGTGAGATGTCTAAAGTCGCTATGACGACGGAAAAAAAGCCATTTGT
>JALHPX010000183.1 GCA_022842225.1 bacterium | reverse complement strand
GGAAGAATAAGAAGACCGCGAGCCGGGCGGCCCAGAGCACCACTAGCGAGCAGAGAATGATTTTTCGGAAAACATAGCCCGGGACAAATACCGCATAGCCAATTGCGAGCAGGGCTACGAGCACCGTCCAGATTATATCAATGCCGCTGAAGTAATTTTTCCAGGCCGAGATGGACCAGCCGATTGCCAAGACCTGCGGCACAAACGCGAGTGCCATGATCGCCGCCATGAAAATAACATCAACCATTCCCCAACCCTCTCCATGTTACGTCGGCGCTCTCTCGCCGCGTTTACGAATTTGTGCGGAGCTGTTCGTTCAGCTCCACGTACACAGCCTGCATCGTGTCGCGAAGGCTTTCGGCCATTTGTTCGGGCGTTCCTTCCGGAAGAACCGGCGGCAGGACTCTTAAGATCACTCGCCCACCCAACTTGCCGTTCTTAAAACGCGCGACCTCATGAAGCGACGAGCATACCACGGGTATCATTGGCACCGCAGCCGCTTTTGCCAGGTGGAAGGGACCGCGTTTAAACGGCAGTAAACTGCTGCTATCGCGGTTGCGGGTGCCTTCGGGCAACACGGCTACCGAACGGTTTTCATCCGCAATTTTGCGAGCCGCTTCGCCTAACTGGGCAAACGCGGTTTCGCGCTTTTGGCGATCGATGAGAATATTTCCCGTACGCTTGAGCACCCAGCCAATGAACGGCATCGAGCCGAGTTCTTTTTTGGCAATCCAGACCAGATTGTAGGGGCAGTACTGTCCAAAGATCGGAACATCAAATCCACTTTGGTGGTTGCTGACAAAGATGCAGGGATTGGCGGCTGTGAGTCCGGCCTGATTCTGCATTTCCACCTTGATGCCGCAAATCCATAGAATGGGATGCGAGAGAATTCTCACGGCGCGCGGCAGAAAGTCTCGACGGTGTCCGAAAATAAAGAACCCAACCGATAGACCCAATCCCCAAACAAAAACCCAAATCCAAGTCAGCGCAAGACAGATGCCGATTCGGAGGTACTGTAGTGCCTTCAAGAGAACCCCTCCCAATAAACAAACCCAGTGCTAAAGCACGATATTGGTACTTAAGAAGCGCGAGGCGTCTTTGTCCAGCACGGAACGGAAAATCGCCTTGCCCGTTTCATCCTGATTCGCTGCCACCATCGAGCGAATGCTAAAGCAACGAAGAGCGTCAGAAACACTGAGCGTGCCTTCTGCCGACGCCTTTCTTCCGGTGAAGGGGAAGACATCGGGTCCGCGCTGGCATTGGCTATTGATATTGGTGCGGCAAACCAAGTTAGAGAGAAGGTCGATGAATTGACCAACTTCACTAGGGTCTTGGCCAAATACACTCGCCTGCATTCCAAACGGTGAGTCCACTAGGTACTGCTCTAACTGATCTTTTGATTCGTAGGTCACGACAGGGACTACGGGTCCAAACTGTTCTTCCTGAGTGATTGCGGCCTCCAGAGGGACATCGCTTAAGACAGTGGGGAAGAGCAAGTTGGCAATGTTTCTGGCGCCGCGGCCTGGATTCGCTAAGCGCGCGCCCGCCGCGACTGCGGCGTCTGTCAGTGATTGCAACGAACGGACTTTTTCCATCGTCGGTAAGGGCGTGATGGCAACTCCCTCGTGCCAGGGCAAGCCGCACTTAAGCGCATCTGCTTCCGCCGTAAACCGATCTAAGAATTCTTTTTGGCGACTGCGATGCACGAAAAGGATTTTCAGTGCCGTGCAACGTTGGCCGTTAAAACTGAGTGAGCCCTTCAAGCATTCGCGCACGGCGATTCCCAAATCCGCATCCGGCAAAATAATTCCTGGGTTCTTCGCATCGAGTCCCAGCACGCCACGAAAGCTATTGGGGCGGGGGTGGCTTTGCTTGATTTTATTGGCGGTTTGGCTGGAACCGATCAAAGCAAGGACGTCGATCTTACCTGCTTGGACGCTGGGTCCAATAATGCCGCGGCCCAATCCATTGACGATATTGATCACGCCGGCTGGAAAACTCTCTTTAAACGCGGGCAGCAGGTAATCCCAGAAAAGCTGTCCGTGCCGTGGGATTTTCACCACCACTGTGTTGCCCATCAAAAGTGCTGGCATCAGCGTCGTGAACGTTTCGTTCAAAGGGTAATTAAATGGCCCAATACAAAGCGTCACTCCCAGCGGGGCACGGCGGATTTGCGTCATAATGCCGCCAGCAAAGTGGATTCGGCTGCTGTCTCGATCGAGCTGCTTGGCTGCCTCGATGGTGTCATCGAGGTATTTCACCGTGCGATCGAATTCCGCCTCGGCGTCTTTTTTAGGTTTCGCAATTTCCCACATTAAAAGCCGCACAACGGCTTCGCGCTGTGGGATCATAAGATTGCGGAAGGTGGCGAGAGCCGAAATCCGATGCTCCATGCGGGCGGTGGGCCATTCGCCCAGACCCTTCGCCCAAGCCGCCACCGCCGCATCCACCGCGCTAGCAAAATCAGATTCTGATAAATTAGGGGTTTCGCCTAATTTTGGAAAGTAGAGCTCGCCTTGGTCGTCTACCACGGGGCAGATGGAGTGGACTGGCTTGTAGGCAAACCCTTGGGCAAGGATTTTACCGCCGATTAGGACCCGGCCTTGAACGCTCTCGGCGCGTAGGGTTTCGGGCACGTCTTTCCAAGTTCCGAATAGATTTGCAGGTGTCATGCGGACGTTTTCAACCTGGCGGGACGGGGCGTCAACGGATTAAACCACTCAAATAACGTTCATTTTTAAGTTGGCCTAGGCCGATGATCGAAGGGTGAGAATCGTTTTGAGAAATGCAATAAAAACGCCCATCGGAATGGCTGTTCTTGCCATTTGCGGCCTTTATGCTGCGACGTCCCATGCGTTGCAGATCGAAGGCATTGTCACCGAGGTGGTGGATGGCCGGACGTTTGTTCTCAAAGATAATTCCAAAACGATTCATGGCATCATTCTGATGGGAATCGAAACTCCCGAAAAAGGTCAGCCTAAATACGCCGAGGCTGTGCGCGAGACGAAAAAAGTCCTGCGCAACCGCAAAGTCCTCGTGGATTGGTACCGCCTAGAATCGCGGTGCTCCACTAAACCCGCCAAGGATTGCTCCAAGGTGGCCAAGGTGTTGCGCAGCCCGGATGGATTAGACCCAGCCCTGCATCTATTGCAACGCGGGCTCGCGTGGCACGCGATCTCCAAGATAATGGAGCAATCGACGACAGACCGCCGTCTCTACTCCGAGGCGGAGCAAATTAGCCAGTTTAAGCGGCTAGG
The DNA here is from genome assembly GCA_022842225.1 of bacterium. GTDB lineage: Bacteria > Bdellovibrionota > FAC87 > UBA2466 > UBA2466 > JALHPX01. The sequence goes on along the minus strand of JALHPX010000183.1, from coordinate 3,250 downwards.
AGTTTGGACCCAGCTCAAGCCCGAGCCACCGTGGGAATTCCGCAAGCACCACAAAAAAAACCCTGAAATTGCCACAACAGCGCCCGGTAAGGCTAAGCGCCCTAAGAAGAAGAAGTAACCCTGCAGCACTGCGTTGAGGCTTTCCTCTCCATTCTGCCGATACTCTATACGTGTCGACCGATGATGATTTTTTAATAGAGCTTCAAAAGGAATTCCTGGACGAGCTCACGTTTCTTCTCGAGCAGTGTGAAGAATCTTACATGAAGATTGAGCAGCCAGAAGCTCGCCCGGAAGAATTAGCAAAAATCTTCCGGCTCGCGCACTCCATGAAGGGCGCGGGCGCAGCCGTTGGTTTTACCGACCTGGCTGCGTTTGCGCACGTCGTGGAAGAACTGCTTTCGCTATTGCGGAGCGATCCAAACCTCGTCGACACTTCCGTGATCTCCGTCCTGCTTAGAACCGCAGATGCTTTCAAAACTCGCATTGCCAGTCTGAAAGCAAAAGACGGGAAGCCTTGGGACGTTGAGGCGTTCAAGCAAGAAATTATCCAGTTCACTTCCGGCTTGCAGCAACGCAAAGCACTCGCCGAATCACTTGCCTCGGGCGACGAAGAAGCAGCCGCGCCATCGGCTCCTACCCCATTGCAGGAGGTCAGCCGGAATTTTGAAAACGTTGCCATTCCACCGGTCAAAGTCGAGCAAACCACCATCAAAGTAGATAGCCAGCGCGTAGAGACTATTCTCAACGCTGTGGGCGAGTTGGTCGTGATCAAGAGCCAGTTGATCAACGAGGCCAAAGAAATGCCCAATCATGTGCGCCTGCACTCAGTCGTGGGACTACTCGATAAGACCATTCGCGATCTTCAAGATCGCACTCTGGGGATGCGTTTGACTCCCCTAAAAAGTTTGTTCTTGAAGATGCAGCGAGCGGCGCGAGATCTATCGGTACGACTCAATAAGCCAGTTGATTTTTTAATGGAAGGTGATGACATCGAAATTGATCGGAACTTGGTCGAGCAATTAGCCGATCCGCTTTTGCATATGATTCGAAATAGCGTCGATCACGGCATCGAGTCGCCCGAGCAGCGCAAGAAAGTCGGCAAGCCCGAAAAAGGAACGGTTCTGCTGGGCGCCCAGCAGCTAGGCGGCCGGGTGCTGATTCGTATTGAAGACGATGGCGCCGGGATCAAAAAAGACCGAGTTGTTAAAAAAGCGATTGAGCAGGGGCTACTCCCCGCAACGGCTAACGCCGAAAAAATGCAGGATTCGCAAGTCTATGACCTGCTCTTTGCGGCTGGGTTTTCTACCGCCGATAAGGTGACCGATATCTCTGGGCGCGGCGTGGGCATGAACGTCGTAAAGAGCAATATCGAAAAGCTCAAAGGCAAAATCGAAATGGAGTCGGAAGTTGGAGTCGGCACGTGCATTAAGGTGTCTGTTCCCCTCACGACTGCCATTAGCGATGGCATGTTGGTCGATGTGGACGGTCAGACCTACATCATTCCAATTGAAGGAATTCGCGAGCTGGTGGACTTACGGGAATCGGGAGTGGTGCAAATGCAAGCGGGACACCAAGTCTTGCATGTCCGCGGTAAGTATTTCCCCATCCTCTGTTTAAGCGAGCATTTGGATAGTAGCTATACAGCGCTGGTCCGGGGCGACAGTCCGCAAGCCAAGCAAAAGTCCCATATCGTCGTCATTTATGAGCACGAGAATGGTTTAGTGGCTTTAGAAGTCGATAAGGTCTTGGGTCAGACTCAAGTCGTGCTCAAGAGTTTGGGAACTTATTTCCACCAAAGCGAAGCTATTTCCGGTGCTGCTATCTTGGGCAACGGCAAAGTAGCCTTGCTGCTAGATATTCACGGCATGGTTCGGGCAGAAGCGGATAGAACAGAAAAAGAGCAGGCAGCTTAGAATTAGTCGAGGAGCTTTAGGGCGGCTTGGCCGATATCGCGCAGATCGCACACCGATCGAATCTTCAGAGTGTCTACTGGCTTAGTGCAATCATCCATCTTTAAAATCGTAATTGTTTTCTCGCCGTCATGCGCGACGCCCGAGACGAGCGAAGTCTCGGAGAGGTGGCATGCCTCCGGAGTGGCCGAGATTTGATCCGGCAAAAGGTTTGTAACGCGGGATACGGAATCGACGAGAAGGCCAGCGTCTCCCGACGGCGTTTGAATGACAATTACGCAGCTGGTTCGCGTGCGCGGGCTGATGGTGCCATTTAAGCGCACGCAGAGGTCCACTACCGGCAGTACTTGCCCACGTAGATTCATCACGCCGCAGACTTGGGTGGCTGCTTTCGGCACGGGTGTGATTTCCCCTACCTGATTGATCTCACGAACTGTTCCAATCGCAATGCCATAGGCCTGGGAAGCGACCGAGAATTCAAGATAGCCGTCTTTTTTTTTCGTCTTTTCACCGGACATGGCTACGCTGCTCCCTGTAGATTAAATGTCAATGTGCTGGATACGACCCGAGGGATATCAATCAGAATAAAAATCGTTTCACCCGCTTGCCCCATGCCGTTAACGCACGTTGATTTATCGTTGCGGCCGAGAGAGGGGCGAGGCTCAATATTGTCCGTCGTCAGTGCCACCACACCCAAGATGCTATCGACGAGCATCCCGCAGAGACCCGCGGGCGTCTCTGCCACGATAATGCACGACTGTTTGGTAATCGGACCTCTCGACATTCCGAATCGGAGTTTCAAATCGATGATAGGAATCATGTTGCCGCGCAGATTCATCACTCCGCAGACATATTCAGGTGTCTCGGGCATTGGAGTGATTTGTAGAACGCGGTTGATTTCTCGCACCATCCCGATCGGAACGGCGTAAGCCGCTCCGGCCAAATTAAAGCTCAAATATTGGCCTGCAGATGCGATATCCATTTAGAATCCGGAAGTCGAACCCAGTTTGGTGTTTTCGTCTCGATCGAAAGGAATAACTTGTTCCGCTTTCGGAGCAAGTGGATTGGGATTGTTCGCGTAGAGATCCACGCCTCGCAACGGAATCACATTTCCGCCCATTGGACCGCCAGTGCCATGAGAGGGTGGTGCGGCCGGCATCGCTGCCAGACGTCGGGTGTCGCCGTAGACAATCGAGTTTAATTCTTCGACTAAAGATTGCAGCGCGATTCCCTGGTTCGACATCTCTTCCGATGAGGAAGCTACTTCTTCCGCGCTCGCGGCGTTGGTTTGGGTAACTTGGTCCAACTGGGCCATTGCTTGGCTAATTTGATCCAAGCCG